>JAZLKH010000111.1:0-4169 GCA_045597545.1 Fibrobacter sp. | reverse complement strand
AGAAGAACCCCTTCACCCGCTACCACAGCCTTGTCATTGACGAATCCACCCTCCCGCCGGAATTCGAAGTGACCGCCCGTGCCGACGACGGCCACATCATGGGTATCCGACACAAGACCATGGATATCGAAGGCGTACAGTTCCACCCGGAATCCATCGCCAGCGGCAAGGAAGCCGAATTCTTCAAGGCATTCCTCAACTACCGTCGCGATCCTCTGGACGTTCGCGGCATCCTGAACACCCTCATGGTTGGCAAGGATCTTTCCCGGGTCACTGCAGAACGTTTCATGGACGACCTGACCGACGGTATCATGGACGAGCGCCAGATGGCCGCCATCCTTACAGGCCTTTCCTGCAAGGGTCCCGTGGCCGACGAAATCGCAGGTTGCGCCGCAGTGCTCAGCCGCAAGAAGCGCAAGTTCCCCATTGCTGGCGACGAGCTGACTGACATCGTGGGTACCGGTGGCGACGGCAAGGGCAGCTTCAATGTGAGTTCCATGTCTGGCCTTATCGCAGCCACCTGCGGTTGTAAAATTGCAAAGCACGGCAACCGAGCCGTTTCCAGCAAGTCCGGTGCAGCAAACTTCTACACCGCCGCAGGCTTCAAGCTGGACATGACTCCGGAAAAGGCTGCCGAAGTTCTGGAAAAGACCGGCTTCGTATTCCTCATGGCTCCCGTCTATCACAGCGCCATGCGTTTCGCAGGTCCTGTGCGTCAGTGCCTTGGCATCAAGACCATCATGAACCTCATCGGACCTCTCACCAACCCGGCTGAAGCCAAGTACCTTTGTCTGGGCGTTTACAGCGAAGCTGTGCTGGAACCCTTCACCAAGGCAGCACATGCCCTGGGTGCAAAGCGCGTCATGGTCGCCTTGAGCGACGACGGCTACGATGAAATTTCTCCTTGCGTTCCTACCACCATCGCAGAAATCCTGGAAGATGGCGACTACAAGACTTACCGCATCGACCCCAAGGACTTCGGCGTTCCCGCTGTGGACGAAGACGACTTGGCCGGTGGTACCGGAGAAGAAAACTTCAAGCTGGCTATGGACTTGCTCAACGGCAAGGGCCGCCCGGGCATCAAGTACGCCTGCGCCCTAAATGCTGGCGCCGCCCTCTACATCAGCAAGAAGGCCGCCACCATCAAGGAAGGTTTCGACATGGCCATGAAGGCAATCGAAGACGGTTCTGTGCTGAAGACCATCGAAGCCGTGAAGGTTGCTAGTAATTCCTAATTAGAACATCGCGGAGACCATGTGCCTCACGGTGTCATCCTGAGCGTTAGCGAAGGATCTAGATACAAAAACTCCCCACCACAATGGTCGGGGAGTTTTTCATTTACCCAAAATCACCTATTTTAGGTAAAAGTTTAGTTGGAGTCTTGGAGACAATAAAATCTCATTCAAAATTTTTCCACGGGAACAACCTTAATAACATACCCGTTCTTTTCAATGACCCGTTCATCATTCCATGTTACAATGGTAAGGTTATCGCACTTCAGTTCGCCGGCGCATTCCACAAGGCTCCCCACTTCACGCTTTTCTGTTTTTTCGTTCGACATCTCGTAGCAAACTTGAATTAGCTGCTTTACCTTGTTACCTTCACGAACTACAAAATCCGTTTCCTTGTCATTGCGGGAATGGTAGTAGAACAAGGATTTTTCGGTATCGTACCCACGGCGAAGCAATTCAATAAAGACTTGATTTTCCAGAAGTTTTCCCAGATTTTCGCTAAGACTAAACGCCCTCGACGAAACAAAGCCATTGTCAACCACATAGACCTTGCGCGGAGCCTTTTTCATCAGTTTCAATTTGTTGTTGTATCTATCCAGATAATAGAACAGGAATGGCTCATGCAAATAGTCCATGAACTTTTTTGTCGTGGCAACGCTGGAAAGGCCAAGGTCATCCGCCACATCGTTGTAGCTAAATGTTCCCGTAAAATTTGCAAGAAGGAATGTAGCCACATTATTCAGGTCCGTAACATTTCGGATCTTGTGCCTGCGAACCACATCCTTGTACACAATGGAATCGAACAGTGTCTGCAAGTATGTTTGCGTTATGGCCCGTTGCGACACCGTTTCTGGATAGCCCCCGTTTTTAAGATAATCGTCCTTGGTCAATTCCCGATTAAACGAGCATGTTTCAAACAAACTAAAAGGCAGCATCTTGATTTCAAGATATCGGCCCGTAAGCACTGTTGCCATTTCTCCCGAAAGCATGTTGGCGTTACTACCTGTTATAACCAGGTTGTACCCACGACGAAAAAGCTTGCCGACCCAAACATCCCAGCCACTTACGTTCTGGACTTCGTCAAGCAAAAGGTACTGAAAATTCGGGTACACCTCGTTCAGCAGCATTTCCGCCTGTTCCTCGTTCCAGCCTTTTAGCAATTCATTATCATCGAAATTCAGGTAAGCAAAATTCTTCCCGCGCAGCATCAAAATAGCCTGGGTAGATTTCCCCACGCGACGAGGCCCCGTTAACAACTTTATGTTCGGGCTCTGGAGCAAGGCATCAAAATCATACACAGTTTGACGTGTAAGGTAAGGCTCCGCCAAAAGGCGATCCCGTTCTTTTCGCTGATTGAGCATGGCACTTTTCATGCCTTAAAAATAGCATTTTCAATCAATAAAACAATCATATTGAATAAAAAAGGTTGATTTTTATTCAATACAGCAAACAAATTGAATAAAATGAATTAGACAACCTATTTTAGGTAAAAGTTTAGTTGGAGCCTTGGAGACAACGAACGGAGTAACCGTAGTACTTATGGCCGTAGTCCATGTCGGCATTCTCGTCGTCGTAGTCCAAGTACATGACATAGGCGTTGTAGCTATAGTACTCGCTAGCAGACCAGAAGCTGGCGTCGTAGCCGGCACCGCTGAAATTGCCACCGCCGTATCTGTAGCCTGCAGGGAGCGCGGAGAAGCCGTAGGTATCCGTTCCGTTGCCATTGCCGTACCAGCCACTGCCCGACTTAAGAGCCTTACCAGCAGCGCTGGAACCACCAACAGCCTTGAACAATGTTTGCCATTCGTCGTATGTCGGCAAGTGCCAGCCGCTGGGGCACACACCCTGCACAACCGCCGGCAGAGCACAAGTCTTGCCGTAGCCGCAAGTCTGAGGATTATCAGCATCATTTGCCAAGGCAACAGAGTCAATGGCTGCAGCCCAGGTGTAAAGGCGACCGGTTACATCGCAATTCTCTGCCTTATTATTAAAGCACCAGGACTTACCCTTCAGGCTCGGCATTTTTGTAGAATCGGCATAGTTCAGGTTCTCGGCCATCCACACCTGATCGCCAATCTTAACGGTCTTGTAGATCTTATTGTCGCGTTTATCAGTCATGGTGCCGTAGGTGATTTCCGGATTCAGAAATTCATCCTTCGTCATATCAAAAAGACCGCGACTACTACTGGACGATTCAACTTTTACAGCAGAGCTACTAGAGCTAACTACACTGCTACTGGACATCGGGTCGTCCTTCTTGCTACTGGAAGAGCCTGGCTTGACAGAGGAGGAGGAACTAGGCTTGACAGATGAAGAAGAGTCTATTTTGTCAGAGGAGGAGGAACTAGGCTTGACACTCGACGAGGAATCGTCGCCGTCCGTTTCGTCATCGGAAATCCATTTGCCGTCTTCGCAGATGTAGGCGGTCTTTTCGTCCTTCACGTAGGCGGTAGCGCCCTCACGCTTGCCGCTGCAAACAGGCAAGTCATCGAAAGTCGCAACAACCAAATCGGACTCGGAAACGGAACCATTTGCAGAGGTCCCGGAATTGGACTCGCCGTCACCGCAGGCCCAAAAAGCTAGTGGTGCACAAAGCAGCGGAAGCATCAGTGAAATCTTTTTACGCATATAAAACTCCTAGGGCGAAATGGAGGTTGTCTATAAATAGAAATATACGTTTTTTTAGATAAGCACAACAGACAAGTGCTAACTCAGCCCTTACAAGCGGGCAATGCTCGCAGCAAATTCAACAAAATCGCTTAGGTTATTCTTGACAATGGAGTAAATTATTTTGTTGTCAATAACTTCGTATTGATGTACTGCGATATTTCTAAAACCAACAGCCTTCGCTAAATTATCTGCATTGGATTTTGAAATCACATTTTTCTCAAATAAAATTTTGAAAGTATCCGCCATGGTAACTGGCGATGCTCCGTA
>JAZLKH010000110.1:0-10241 GCA_045597545.1 Fibrobacter sp. | reverse complement strand
CGAACCGGGCACCAATGGCCAGCACGCCTTCTACCAGCTGATCCACCAGGGCACCAAGATGATTCCTTGCGACTTCATCGCCCCGGCAAACAGCCACAACAAGGTTGGCGACCATCACCAGAAGCTCCTCAGCAACTTCTTTGCACAGCCCGAAGCTCTTATGAACGGTAAGACTCTGGCCCAGGCTGCAGAAGAACTCCGCAAGGATGGCAAGAGCGAAGAAGAAATCGCATTCCTCGCACCCCACAAGGTGTTCGAAGGCAACAAGCCCACCAACTCCATCATGATGGACTACGTTTCCCCGGAAACCCTCGGCGCCCTCATCGCCATGTACGAACACAAGATCTTCACCCAGGGCGTAATCTGGAACATCAACAGCTACGACCAGTGGGGTGTTGAACTGGGTAAGCAGCTGGCCAAGAAGATCTTGCCCGAACTGGCCAAGGATACCGAACTGGCTCACGACAGCTCCACCAACCAGCTCATCAAGTGGTTCAAGGCTCACCAGAAGTAATTCTGGAAGCGAGCTCTCGCTCGCCAACCTTTGAAAAAAGACATCCCGTCCGAAAAAAATCGGACGGGATTTTTTTATTTAAATCTTTCTTGTACAAATTTAAATAATGTCATTTTCTGACTCAAAACAACCAATTCAAGATTCTATTTTATGGGCATAAAGATAAGGAAGTCCATTATGAATCGCTTTTTCGACCTGGCCACCAACAGCACCCTCTTCACCATCCTCATGGCCCTTTCCCCGGCCGTTTTTGCCGCCATGTTCATGAGCACCGGCAGCGCCATCGCGGCCATCGCCGTTTCCGTAGCCTATGTTAGCCTCCTGGTGGGTGAAAGGCTGGACTGCTAAAGTTTCCAGACAAAAGAATTAGCTATTTTTTCGGGGACCCCCGAGGTTACTTATGAAAAAAGGCTTTTCCCTTATCGAAGTTCTAGTCGTCGTAGTGATTATGGGCATCCTCGCCGCCGTTGGCGTACCCAAGCTGTCGAGCCAAATTGAAAACGCCCGCATTGCGAACGACGTGCAGGTCCTAAATGCAGTAAACACGGCCGTCATGTCATTGGCCGTCGACGGCACCCTCCTGCAAAAATTCAAGGAAACAAGCAACAAGGAAAACAACAAGGTCATGCGCATTCGCGTATCCTGGTCCGTCGAAAATGCTACTCCGGAATCTATACAGCGAGCGATAATCAACGCCATTAAGGCTGATGCCGGCAGTGAATACATCGAAGTCAATCAAACAAGCGGCAACAGTTCCAAAATTTCCATTTATAAAAGTAAGCTTATCCAGAAGAAAAAATTGGACATGATGATTCTCATTATGGAAAGCGATCCACAGTTCAAGGTTTGCATTTTACCCACAGATTCTGAAGGTAGAGACGCCATCATCAAGGTATACACCTATCGAAGCAAACCGGTGGCTGCCGGAGACGTCCCTGATGAAAGGGACAACTGGAACGGAGTCAAGTTCAAGTACCTCCCTCTTGAAGACTAGGTCCGCTCTCACATTTCTTTATACCAGTTTCCCCAGTTTATTCATCCATCACGCAACGCACATAGCGGCGACGCTGCTTCGGAAAATCTTTGCGATTGATGTTCGTGGGCTGGCAATTCTCGGGTTCGTCGTTGAAGCACCTGCTGGAATCCGTCACGTTTTTTTATCGTCAGAAGACTTTGTCTTATTCCAATTTGAAATTTCGATCGGTCTACCCTTACCTACTTGACGCAGCGGACGGGGGCGAAGCCTTCAGGTTTCCTGAGTTGTAAACCCTCATAGGAAACCAGCCTGTCATCAAGTTTCTCAATGGTCAGGCTATCGTTCGAATCCATCCACAGGTATACAAACCCGTAATAGGTACCGCTCATGGCATCCAGCCATCTTGTATTACCCACAAATTCGCTCATATCCGCACTGTAATATCCCATGGGAATAAAGCTGAATCCGTACACATCGCAGGGGAAATCGGAGTCATGGCAGTTATACGACAGTCTGGACATGAATCTGCTGACATACATATTGCGCACGTAACCACTTAGCGCTTTATCGGGGGCAAGGGATTTTACATCCTCGACCGTGGCAATCCGCCAGCCCGCGGGGCATGCGTTCCGCGCCGACTTCTCACCATAGTACCATCCGACGATTTCAAACAGGGAGTCCATGCGCACATTTTCGTTTTCAGAATCCGTGTACTTCATATTTTCGGCCATCCACGTTCTGCCTTCATATTCTATAGTCCTGTAGACGCGGCCGTCTCTTGAATCCTTAAATGAACCGTACCGGATGTCGGGATTGAAGTAATACTCATAGGGATACGTATACCACTCCCTGCTGGAATGCCATACGCCATCGTAGCAGACATAGACATAATCATTCGACCAATCTATAGGATCCGCGGTTCTCTTGCCGTTGGAGTCACAGGGGGCCTCGTAAAATTCCACCCAGGAGCCGTCATGGCATACGTAGTACATTGGCGAGATTATCTCTGAATCATCGCTCATGGGAAAGTGGACTTCCTTGCCTTCCCTATCGCAGGGGTCGTTTCTCGTTTTTATTTCCAGGTACGAGGAGAAGTCCCAGCCATCGCTACGGCAGGTGTAGAACACCGTCTCCCGTGAAGGGCTTTGCATAATCGTTCCGGGAATATCGCACGAAACATCCTTGGTTTCGGCAAAGAGCGCGGTCGTCATATTCCACTGGGAATTTTCGCCACAGACATAGGCCGAATCGGGGTACTCTTCGCTAACAAAGTATTTTCCGAAAACGTTGCAAACGCTGTCCCTAGTCTCAATTTCCATTACCGTAGATTCATCCCAGCCGGATGTGCGACAGGTATAGAATCGACCCCTTTGCAAGGGGCTCTCCATCACCTTTCCAATGGAGTCGCAGGGAATCCTGCTCATGTTCAGGTCATCATCCGTAGCGACTTCCCAACCGGTAGCCTTGCAGACAAAGGAAGCATTTTCAACTTTCAGCCTGCTTGCGTCAGGCGCCAAAAGCAGCCCTTGGATGGACTCATCGCAAATAGGCATGTCCAGACAGCTGCGGTAGACGTCCCGAAGAATTTCCAGCGGCTGATTCACGTCCGTCACATCATAGACGCAGCCTACATTTGCAAGGCTGAAGGCCAGCCAGTACAGGGTGTTGCTTGTCGGATACTTCGCGTTGGAATACCTGACGCCTTCAACAGATTTGCAAAAGTCATTGTCGTTCAAACGCCCGTTGGAGGCAAAGAACTTTGACGCCACCGACACGTCATCGCCATAAATCGCCCTGACAAGATATTTGACGGTGCGGTCGATATTGTTTGGCCTGAACCACGGATGGGTAGCAACCACCGTGTCTATGCCCATGGCGCGGAACAGTTCCTGACGGGCGACGCTATCGGCAGCATCGGCAGTCATTCCCTCGCCTTGAAGCTTTCCTACGCGGCCAGCCACAAACTCGTCCATGAAAGGCGAGGCCCGTTCCCATTCATCAAATCCATCGGAGACGCCTGCAGCCTTTGCCGCAGGGAGCGGCGCCTTGCAACTGGGAAGGTCGATATCTCCATCAAAGTGCGGGCCGCTGCTTGACGAGGCAATTCCATTGGAACTGCTGGACACGGATGTGGGAGAGCTCAGGGAACCGATCACCGTATCGGAGCTGGACAGCAGTTCTTCAGAAGAACTGTAAATTTCGTCGTCCATGGAACTGCTGGAATTTTCAGCAAGGGTATTCTCCTCTTCGGACGTGCCGGTTATTTCATTTTTTCCGGTGCAGCCGACAAGAAGAAAAACCATGTATCCAAGCAGACAAACACTTAATGGCAAACGCCTCATACTAACCCTCCTTAACCTCATCTGCTTCCACCTTGGCAGTCAAGGGGAAAAGTTGAAAGTTCACCCGGTAGACGCGATTGACGTGGCGCGCCTCGTTTGCAATTTCAACAACCTTCTTTCGGCAGGCGTTAATTTCTTCAACAATGCGGGCGTAGGTCTCTTCGTCCACACCCATGGTTACGCCGGAGACATTGCGCTCCTCGACACCCAACGCGTCGATGGATTCCACGGCCAGGTTCGCCATCTCGCGGTGCATTCTGCGCATGGCCAGGGGGACCGCCTCCTTGGAGCCCTTCACCTTCTTCGAAGTCTGCCTAAAGGTTCCATCCGATTCCTCAAGCAGGCCCGCCCTTGTGAGGAATCGCAAGGCCTCTCGCACCTGGAAGGCGGATACCACGCCGTTGATCTTTGCCGCCATCTCGTTGGGCTTTGCGCCGGGCATCAGCGGAGCCAGTTCCCGTAAGATCGGATTCAAGGACGATCCATAGTAATGGTC
Organism: Fibrobacter sp.; assembly: GCA_045597545.1. GTDB lineage: Bacteria > Fibrobacterota > Fibrobacteria > Fibrobacterales > Fibrobacteraceae > Fibrobacter. Next base: position 5,913 of record JAZLKH010000110.1, on the reverse strand, counting down.
GGTTTCGCTATCGATGACCCGTACCCTGTTGGCCCTGGCGATCTTTTCCATTTCCTCGAAGGCCCGTGTTTTTTCGCTATCCTTCCTGGCGTTGCCAAAACCCACCATCGCCTTGAAGTAGTCCGCCTCAAAGCCCTGCAGATTCATCGCGCCTGTCACCTTGGCGACTCCCGGCTTGCTCAAACTGGTCTTGCCATCGCAGACCAGCTTAAGGTAAGTGGGCGACACAAAGCCCGCAAGCTTTGCAAATTCGCGCCAGGTAAAGGCCGAGGTTCGCTTACGTTCCTCGTAAAAGTCCCGCATGTAGCGGCGGTAATCGTGGTATTCAACTATGGGTTTCATCATCCTGGTACTCTTATAGTACCCAATATAGGATTTAAAACATTTTTCGCAACAGTTAAATGATACAGTTCTTGATTTTACATCAAATAAACAACGCTTTTGTCAGTTATGACACAGCTTGTATCATATACAAGCAACCGGCTAAAATAAAACTCCCCACCACCGCAAGAACGGCCCATAAAACTATCTTTGAAACCATGAGCGATTCCGAAAATATCTACGGGCTGATCAAGAAGCTGTCGCCGCTGATGGCCGAGGACTCCGAAGTCTTTCAGGAGCTGGCCATCTACTTCGGTGACGGCGCCAAGGTCCACGTGGACCGCAGCGACCTCTCCAAGTTTCTGGGCCGCAAGAGGCTTTACCGCGTAATCCGCCTGGTAGGCGAAAGCTACAAGGATTGCGCCTACCAGCTCATCGACGATCACCCCGAGGCGCTGGAGGCCCTGGGAATGCTGCGCTACTACAAGGCGCCCGACGCCAGAATCCAGTGGGCAGAAATCGAGGCCGCGGAAATCGCCATGGGCAAGGAACTGACCATGAACGCATACGGCTGGGCGCCCGACGCCTGGACCGCCTTCGAGGGGGACGCGCCGAACAACGCCACGGACAGCGATGGGGCGGAGAACAGCGGCAAGCACCAGCTCACCGCCATCATCGCCTTCGACTTCGGGGAGTAAGCGCGCAGAGTTTACAGCACAAATTCGAACAAGGTAACACCAGGCAGCTTGCCGCGGCGACCTTCCAGGTATTCGGCGAAGGGAACCTCCACCACCTGCTTACGTAGCGACGACGCGTGACGCAGCACAGGTTTTTCGCCGTTGCGCAAGATGACGAAACCCGTATGGGTGGCATCGATCTTTTCGGACTTGCCGACAAAGGCGACTCCGATAACCATCATAGGCCCTTCGTAGTTTTTGCCCGCAAATTCCAGCGCCTTTTCGTAGGGCAGATAGCGAAGGTCCATGGGCGAATCCTGCGCTTCCTTGCCATCCACCATGTACTTCAATTTCTTCGACCTAAAGAAATCCACCTTGGGCATGGTACGCTGAATCACGGTGTCACCCGCCATGGGTATAACCTTTGCGTACTTGGCGTCGCTTACCCAGTCGGCCAGCATGTAGTGCTTGCGGTTCAAGTAGCCCACCTTGCCGTCCCTATAGCGGATGCGCTGCAGTTCCCAGAAAAGGGAATCCTCGTGAGGGGAGCGGGCAAGGGCAAGCGCGTGTTCCACAAAGGTGACGCAGTCCACGGAATCCATATAAACTAGCGGCTTCGTCTCGATGGAGTCCAGGTAGCCTTCGCCCATGGGACCCAGCAGATAGGGCTTTCCCTTAAGGGCCGCGGTAAAGTAATCCAGGCGAGCGTAGAGCCCCTTCACATGCTGGGCCGAAAGCCACAACTTCTTCATTTCCATCAGCGATGCATAGCTGTCGTTGCTCATGTTCACCAGGCGAGTCCACAAGGTGTCCAGCACATCCTTGCAGGTGGCGTCGGGATTCTTGCCGGTCTCGTTCAGGTACATGGCCACCGTCAAGGTATCCCCATCCATGGTAAAGATGTAACCCACCAGGGCGTGGGCTTCACCGATAAAACCCGTCTTGAAGCGCGTCAACCAGGGGTAAGGCTGATCCAGCTGGCGCTTGCCACCGGTACCCAGGCCAGGCCCCGCAAAGCTGTTGATGTAATAGGAGCCCTTGGGGTGGCGCGCCATCTTTGCCAGGAGACTAGTCTCGGTAGAGGGCACAAACTTGTTCTTTGGCGAAAGGCCGCAGCCATCCCACACCTCGAAGTCGTCGCCATTCAGGCCCATTTCCTTGAGGAACTTCTGCTCCATGGCCTTGCCGCCCTCGACGCTACCCTCGCCGGCCTTTTGCGCGCCCAGGTTACGGAACAGGGCTTCGGCATGGAAGTTCTGGCTACGCTGATTGATTTCGTCCAAAATGCTGAGGAGGGGCGCCGCGGAGAATTCAAACTTCCTGATTTCGATGCCCGAGGGAACATCGGCTGTAGGCACATAGGTAACGCCGCGCTCCTTAAGAGCGAACATGAAGGCCGCATTGAAGAATCCGATAGGATTGCGAATGGGCAGCACCAGCTGCGCGGAGTCCACCTTGATACCGATGGTTCCGCTCAGGACAATCTCGGACTTCACCGGATCCAGACCCCAGACCCAGTTCTTCTTTTTCTTGGGAACGGTAATCATCTCGTTCTTCAGAGTCACGTAGCCCACATCGGGAATCACCTCGGCAATGGCCGTATCGCCCACGTTTGCACCGGGCTTGAAGCGAACCACCACGCAGTTGTCGTTAAAGTTCAGGGGACCGATTTCGGCACCGTACCAGGCGTCGTAAAAATTCTTGCGCCAGTGTTCCGCCTTCCAGGGACCGGTATAGTAGCTGGAATCCAGGTCGATGGTTCCCCGGATAGTATCGACACCCAGGGCGTGAATGGAATCCACCATGGCGTACAGCACGTAGAAGGGGTCGGCGTAATAGCGACCGGAAAAGTTCGGGTCCCCCTCGCCACGGATGTTCACGGAACCCACGAAGGTCCCCTTCTGGACGCTGCCGTTTAAGGCCACGTAAGTCTTGGGCTCGTAATCCAGGGGCAGAAAGTGCAGCGCCGTGGCGGTGGTCAGAGTCTTCAGCGTACTTGCCGGAGTGAACTTCTCGCCGCCGCGAATGCTCGCCAGCTCCTTGCCCGTCTTCACAGATCGCACCGAAAGACCGTAGCGGGAGCCCGGCACCAGGGAGTCCACGTAAACCTGGAAGGAATCCACGGGAATATGGGCGAAGCTCCATACGAAAGACATCAGGAGAACGAACAACAAGCGCTTCATCTATACAATCCTAATTTTTCAGGTTCCCATTCAAAATAGCTCTCGCAGTGCGTCTGGACGCCCCTTACTTAGCCAGCTTCTGGAAATCCTCGAAGTACCTGGGATAGGTCTTGCCAACGCACATGGGGTCGAGAATTTTCACAGGCACGCCGCCAAGAGCCACCAGGCTAAAGCACATGGCCATGCGATGGTCGTTGTAGGTTTCGATGGAGGCGGACTGCAGCTGGGCAGGCGGCGTCACCGTGATGCTGTCCATGTCAGAGGAAACCTGGGCGCCCACCTTGCGAAGTTCCGCAACGATGGCAGCGATGCGGTCCGTCTCCTTGACGCGCCAGCTGGCGATGCCACTGATGCGGGAGGTGCCGTCGGCAAACAGCGCAAGGACCGCAACGGTCATGGCCGCGTCGGGAATGTCGTTCAAGTTCATGTCGACGGCCTTGAGTTTACCCGCGGGACCTTCGCATTCCATCCAGTCGGGGCCCATGGTGATCTTGGCGCCCATGGCCTCCACAACCTTGGCAAAGGCCACGTCGCCCTGGGTGCATTCGCTGCCTACGCCAAGCACGCGGACCTTGCCGTGGGCAATGGCCGCGGCGGCCAGAGGATAGCTTGCGGAGCTGGCGTCACCTTCTACCATGTAGTCGCCGGGACTCTTGTAGACGCCCTTGGGAACGTAGAAGTCGGAGAGCCCCTCATGGCGAACGTCGATTCCAAAGTCCTTCATCACGTCCAAAGTCAGCAGGATGTAGGGGGCAGAAATCAGTTCACCCTCCACGTGGATATGCAGCTCGGTTTCAGCATAGGGGGCGCAGATGAGGAGTGCCGTCAGGTACTGGCTAGAAATGTTGCCACGAACGCTCACGGTACCGCCCTTAAGGCCGTGGGCCCTGATGCATACCGGCGGGTAGCCCTCGGTTTCCCTGTAGCCGATGTCGGCGCCCAAAGTGCGCAGGGCATCCACCAGGTCGCGGATGGGGCGTTCCTTCATGCGCTGCTCGCCGCTGAGGTTGAACTCCCCTTCGCCAAGGGTAAGGGCCGCACACAAGGATCGCATGGCGGTACCCGCGTTACCCAGGTAAAGGTCCGCAACGAAGTCACCGTCCACATTCTCCAGGGCGTTCAGGGGAGCGCCGTTTCCAACGACCACCGCCTCGGTAAAGTCCTCGGACATGCTGATCTTTACGCCCAGTTCCTTAAGGGCCTCGCCCATGTAGCGGGTATCGTCACTGCGCAGCAAGTTGTGCAGCCTTGTGGTTCCCTGGGCAAGGGCCGAAATCAGAAAAACGCGATTGGTGATGCTCTTGGAGCCGGGAACGCGAACTTCACCGTTATAGGAACTAAGAGCCGGAAGCTGAATAAAACTGGGACGAGTAAAAGGTTCTGCCATGAATAAATTATTATTATAGAGAAAACAACGGGAAAATTTTTCAACACCCAAGATAGTAAACAATATGGATCAAGAAATCACCACAAGGAATTTTGACGTCCGCTTTTCGGACTCCGATCAATACAGCCGCCTCCGTCTTTCTAGCCTGTTCATGTTCATGGAAGAGACCGCCATCGCCGACGCGGAACAGAACGGATTTGGCCTATGGAAAATGTTCAAGGCCGGCTACACCTTTGTGGTAACCCGCATGAAGGTCCGCTTCAGCACCACGCCCCTTCTGGGAGAGAAGTTGTCTGTAAGTACGTGGGCCAAGGAAATTTACAAGGAAAAGGTCTGCCTTAAGGACTACGCCGTGATAAACTCCCAGGGCGCAGCCATTGCACAGGCCACATCCTCCTGGCTTCTTGTGAACCTGCAGACGGGAAAATCCGAGAATCCCGCCAACTGTCCATTCCCCGTTCCCATGCACCCGGGCAGGGACGCCATGCCCGAAATGCTGGACATCCTCGCTCCCGGCGAAGAACCCCAGGTGGTCTACCAGGAACAGGCCCGCTACAGCGACCTGGACCTGAACCATCACGTAAACCACTGCCGCTACGTGGACTGGGCCATCGACTGCCTCGGCAAGGAAGAGATCAAGGAACGCGGCATCAGTTCCATACAAATGAACTACATAAGCCAAATTCCCCTGGGCAAGAAGGTGAACCTGGTCCGCTTCAAGAACTCCGCCCACCACGCCCTCGTCTTTGGCATGGACGCCGACGACATGAGCCAGTGCATGTTCCAGTCCCGCATCGGATTTGCGAAGTAGAACCGAGCCGCGGACCGCAGTAATGTTTTAAGGTAGCACCACGCCGACACCGGGTGCAATTTCGAACTCGACGGAGCCGTGGAGGTCCGTGCGAAAGACCGCCGCGGAATCGCCGATGACATACCGCAGCTTTTGCAGCACCTCCTGCGTCGGGTGGCCGTAGCTGGTGCCGCCGCCTACGCCGATGGCCGCATACCTGGGCGACACCTGCGACAGGAACCGCAGCGTGCTGCTCCCCGCGGAGCCATGGTGCGGCACCTGCAGAAGTTCTGCCGTAAGCGTTGGCGAAAGTTCCAGCAGGCGGCGTTCCCCCGCGGAATCCAGGTCGCCGGCGAGCAGCACCTGGCCCGCGCCACCTCTCCGAGCCCAGGCGTTTTCGGCAGAGGCGTTCTCCGTGAGCGCCCCCTGCAGCACAAGACTCGCCCCGTTCTCCCCCACCGCAATGTACTCCGGCGGCCAAAGCACCTTGAACCGCACCCCCGCACCCGCCCCTTCCGCGCGCAGGCTGAGCGACTTTGTGTTCGCCACGCCGGC
>JAZLKH010000109.1:0-26617 GCA_045597545.1 Fibrobacter sp. | reverse complement strand
CACATCGGAAAAAATACTCGCAGCACAATCATCTCGAAAGGTATCAGCGCCGACAATTCCAGCAACGCCTACCGCGGCGAAGTTTCTATCCGCAAGTCTGCCGCAGGGGCACGCAACTACACCCAGTGCGATAGCATGCTGGTGGGTACCAAGAGTGCCGCCCACACCTTCCCCTACATTACTGTAGCAAACGGCACCGCCCAAACGGAACACGAGGCAACCACCAGTCGCATCAGCGAAGACCAGCTGTTCTATTTCGAGAGCCGCGGCATCAAGCGCGAAGACGCAATACAAGCCATGGTGGGCGGCTTCTGCAAGGACGTGTTCAAGGAACTGCCCGGCGAATTCGCTACCGAAGCCCGCCAGCTGTTGACATTGAAGCTGGAACACTCCGTAGGGTAATTTTCTTCGAAAAAACAGCGATTTTCACGAGATCAAATAGCGATTTTGCGATTTTGGCGTACTAAATCGTCAGTTAGATGTTGTTTGATACCACATTTTTTAGTTTATCTACAATTCTTGATGCACCAAGCTCATTCTACGAGCTTAATTGGTACACCAAAACACCTCTCAATGCCATAGGAATGGTAAAAAAAAACTGGTCTACCTCTCAATTTGCGCCAAATAACGTTACTTTGTCTATATTTTAGTGTACCAAACACCTTTCTACCCCGTATTTAGTACACTATTTGGCATTTGCACAAAAAAAATGTAAATTCACAGGAAACTCGAGGTATCCATGAACGTTCTTTTCCTTATGGCAAACGGTTTTGAAGAAACCGAATTCGTCACTCCCTTCGACTACTGGCAGCGCGCCGGTTTCAGCGTCACCTTGGCATCCATCAGCGATAGTCTTGACGTTGCAGGCGCCCACAACCTGAAGATCAAGGCCGATGTTCTCCTCAGCGAACTGATTGCTGGCAGCAAACTCGCCGATTCACACCTCACAAAATTCAACGCAGTATGCCTCCCCGGCGGTGGCCCTGGCGTCAAGAACCTGAAGGCCTCTGCAGCAGTAGCCGACGTACTCAAGCAGTTTGACGCCGCCGGTAAATGGATATTTGCCATCTGCGCCGCGCCCCTGGTGCTCTCCCAGGCAGGTCTCCTCAAGAACAGAACCTGCACCTGCTTCCCGGGCTGCGAAGTGGAGCTGGACTGCAAGCAGTTCCTCACCGACCGCGTGGTTGTAGACGGCAACGTCATCACAAGCCGTGGCGCAGGCACCGCCGAGGAATTCGCCTTCGAATGCCTGGCACAGGCCGCCAACCGCGAACTCTCCGACAAGATCCGCCACCAGGTCGTGGCTAGATAAATTTCAACGTCCTTCAAAAATCTGATATAATGTTGTTAGATTGAGGATTGACAGGATGTTTTTTAAAGACACCACAAGAAAAAACGAATCAAAACCCGGACCTACCTAACTTCAAATAATATTTGCAACCTGAAATTTGACACCCAAAATCAAAAGTTTATACTTGACGAAAAATGTGGGATCTATGGCGGCAAATTACGAAATTGGTATATGTTGAGCCATTTCTATGCATTTAATTTTGATCATCATTGTCCAATAACGCCCCAAAAGATTATACCTTTTTCAATACAAAAACGGGCCGAATAAATCGACCCGCCTTTTCATTAACGAAGTTATGGCTACTTCGCTTCATGAATAAAGGTATCTTGCGCACAAACCTTGGGCGCGTCGCTTATGACCTTGGCGTACTTGCCATTGCTTTGCAGCAGGCGTGCCTTGAGGTTGTCAGCAAGCATTACATCTACAATGTGCTGCACGCGGTTTATCACGTCGCGGTTCTTTACAGGGGCAAGTACTTCCACGCGGCATTCCGTATTGCGGGTCATCATGTCGGCAGAGCCAATGAACATCTTTCGCGCAGCACCGGTGCCAAAGATGTAAATGCGGGAATGTTCCAGGAACTGCCCCACAATGCTTCGGACCGTAATGTTTTCGGTGTAGCCCGCCACGCCCGGCAACAGACAACAAATGCCGCGGACAACCAGTTCCACGCGAACGCCAGCCTGACTTGCTTCCACAAGGCGACGCATCACATCGATATCCGTCAGGGAATTCATCTTCATAAAGATGTAGCCTTGCCCATCGGCAGACGCGCGACTCTTCTCGATTTCGTCGTCAATCATCTGAATGATTCGCGGCTTAAGCTCTCTGGGCGAAACCAGCAATCGGGAGTAATGCCCCTCCAAATTTCCAATGGAAAGGTTCTTGAAAAATTCTACACCGTCCTTGCCGATTTGCGCATCGCTAGTAATCAACGAAAGGTCCGTATAAAGTCTGCTCGTCTTTTCATTGTAATTGCCTGTGCCAATCTGCGTCAGGTGCTGGATTTTTCCGTTCACGCGGCGAGTAATCAGGCAAACTTTTGAGTGAACCTTGTAGCCTTCCATGCCATACAAAATACGACATCCAGCATCTTCAAGGCGTTCCGACCAGTCAATATTATTCAGTTCGTCAAATCTTGCGCGCAGCTCAATCAGCGCCGTCACTTCCACGCCATTTTCTGCAGCGCGGCAAAGGTAATCTACCAGCTTCGCCTTATGAGCCAGCCTGTAAATGGTGATTTTGATAGATACCGTATTGGGATCTTCTGCGGCTTCCTTGACCATTCGCAAAAAAGGATCCATGGACTCGTATGGGTAAAACAGCATCAGGTCCTTTTTAGAAACCTGCTCTGCAATAGAAACTTTATTTAAAATCGTCTTGGATTCGGCAGGAACGAAAGGAGAATAAGAAAGTTTTTCTGCCAGTTCCTGGGGAAGCATTTCCGGCAAGGCGTAGGGGAATTTCATTTTCAAAGGCGCACTTGTCACAAAGATCTGCTTCTTGTCGGCCTTCACCTTTTGCAGCACAAACTTTTCAAGTTCCGAGCTCAGATTCTTCGTGGTCTCTACACGAACAATGCAGCTCCTGCGACGGTTCTTCAAAATGGACTTCATCTGATTTCTAAAATCGTCAGCGCCATCAAAAGATTCCTCTTCGGTTGTCAAATCCCCATCGCGTGTAATACACAGAACATTCTTATCCAGAATTTTATAGGATTCAAAAATAGAAGACGCAAATTCCAGAATCAAATCTTCCACAAAAACAAAACGCATGGAATTTTCGGCAACGGCGATAATTTCGGGCAAGCTACCGGGCACAGGAATAATGCCAAAGGGATTGCTCTTTTCGCCCTTCAGGGAAACAAAAATATAGGGAACCTTGTTCTGGAAATTTGGCGTCGGATGGCGAGCGTCCACAATCTGGGGTGAAAGCAGAGGGAACACGGAATTTTCAAAATAATCCCTTAAATTCTTACGTTCCTGCTTAGTGCATTTCTTGTAGTTCACGAACTCAACGCCATGATCGTGCAGGTTATTTTTCAAAGCAACAAAGGCAGCGTCTTTTCGCTTGTAGAGTCTAGCCGTTTCCTTAAAGATGGCCTCCAGCTGTTCCTTGGGAGTCATGAGACTCTTGCTGTCGCGAGGAGGCTTTTTCATTTGCGAAAGCTCATGCAAAATACCCACGCGAATCATGTAGAACTCGTCCAGATTCGACGTGAATATGGAAAGGAACTTCAGACGTTCCAAAAGAGGAACGCTCTCGTCGCAGCCCTCATCGAGAACGCGTTCGTTAAAACGAAGCCAGGACAATTCCCTGTTCTGCATGCAACGGGGCTTGATCATATTTTCGTTTTTCATTTTGCCTCCTTTTCCATTTGAGAAACAAAGTAGCCTTCGCGAACGCCGTACTTGCAAACAAGAATATCCCTGCAGTCAAAGTACTTTGCGATAGTTTTCAAAATCACCATGCCCGGCACAAGGGTATGGATTCGGTGAGGAGCCACCTTCAAAATCACATCCAGGCAAGCCTTCTTTTCTTCTTTGAAATGTTCCAGAATATTCTTCAATTCCTTGTAGGTGATATTCTCACCGTTTCCATTGAAAAGGGAACGGTGGAGTTTGCCAATATTGCGCACGCTGCCCCCGACGCCACAAAGAGTAAGGCCACGAGCGGAATCCGGCAAGTCGATGCCGTCCAGCGCCTCGATCATATCCCTGCGAATCCGGTTGTGTTCAGCCTTCGTAGGAATAATGCGGGAAACATACTTCTCGAAACAATTCAAGGAGCCGATGGGCAGCGAGCAAGACTTGACCACCTTCTGGTCCTTGAAATAAACCAGCTCCGTGCTGGCGCCCCCGATATCCACCAGCAAGCCGTCCTTCACTTTGAAACCCTGCCTTGCGCCGGCGTAGCTGAACGCAGCCTCCTCATGACCGCTCAGAATTTCAATCTTGAAACCCACCTCCCGCTGCACCCGATTCACCACATCCCGAGCGTTGCTAATCAGGCGAAGGCTCGCCGTTGCAATAGGCATCACCGACGTAACGCCATAAGTCGTGCACACCTCCTTGAAGTCACGCAAAACGGAAATCAATTTCTCGATTCCCTCTTCCTGCAAATTGTACTTGCGATTCACATCTGAAGCCTTGCGATCCACGTAGGCGGCAAGGCCTGCAACATTGCGCTTCTTGGCGACGAGTTTAAAGGAATGACCCTGAATCTGGTAAATGCAGAGCCGAATTGTATTGGAGCCGATATCAATAATAGCATATTTTTTCATAGTACGCTATATCTAAAAAAGCTCTGTAAAAAACAGAGCAACCAACGGGTAAATTTGAAGTAAAATGAAAACGGGCCGAAAAACAAAAGAACACTCATTTTTTTCGAGTGTTCCTAAGGTTTTTACCCACCGCAGACAATTGTTCCTATATATCGGAATGTTGGCAAGGGGAGCAAGAAAATTTTACATGTCTGATTTAGAATTCCACGATTACTTCGGTGCCGGAGCCGACGATGGATTTTAGGCGAATTTTTGCGTTGTGGACTTCGGCGATGTGCTTTACGATGGAGAGTCCGAGGCCCGTACCGCCAGTTTCCTTGGAGCGGCTCTTGTCAACGCGATAGAAACGTTCAAAGACGCGGGACTGGCTTTCTTCGGGAATGCCGATGCCGTTATCCTTCACAGAGATGCTATTGCCCAGCACGAGGAGCGCTACCTTGCCGCCGTTTTCGGTGTAGCGAATGGCATTATCCACCAGGTTGTAGATCATTTCAAAAATCAGCTTTCCGTTGCCCTTGATTTCTACGGCGGGGTCGCCGTCAACAGACAATAGAATATTTTTCTTGTTGGCGTTCAGCGTCAACTCTTCGACGCAGAGGGTTGCTGTTTCCCACAGGTCAACGGTTTCATTCAAGTCCATGGTGCCGTTACCCGGTTCGTCCAACTTCGAAAGGGTCATGATGTCGTTGGCGATGTTCAGCAGGCGGCCCGCCTCCTTATGGATTTTTGAAGCAAAGCCTTTCACATCTTCGGGCTTGGCGATTCCATTTTCAATCAGTTCCGCATAGCCCGAAATGGATGTCAGCGGAGTCTTCAATTCGTGGGAGGCGTTGGCCGTAAACTCGTCCTTCATGCGGGCGGTTTTCTCCTTTTCCTTGGAAAGAAGTTCCACAGTCACCTGCAATTCGCGATTCTGCTTTTGGATAGTTTTTACCAGGGGCGCGATTTCCTTGTAGGTTCCTTCGTCATCCAGAATTTCGGGCGTCCCGATATTTTCAGCAAGTTTTTGAATGGGCTTCACAAAGGCCTTGCTGAGTCCAAGGGCAATCAAAATAGAGAACACCACAATGGCAAACAAAAGAATCAACAGGTAAGGTGTCGTTGCAGAAAAAATCTTTTGAAGGCTGGTTTGGCGAGTTCCCAAACGAAGGATTTTTCCGTCGGAAAGCTTCTTGGCGTAAAAGAAAACCTTTGCATCCAAAGTAATGGAGTAGCGAAGATTTTCGCCATAGCCTTTCTGCAATGCGTCGGCAATTTCTGGGCGATCCTTGTGGTTATCCATCTTGCCAGAAACGGCATCGCTTTCGTAAAGTACGGCACCGTCACTGTCGATTAACGTGATTCGCAGATTTTCGCTGTCAAAGCTTTTCAGATTGATGTTTGCAGCGCCGGCAGAATCCGTCACCATGCCATAAGCCTGTTCAATCAAATGGGACTCTTCGCGCAAGTGGCTGCGAAGCTGTTCCGTCATTTCGTTTTCAAAAACTTGGGAGGTAAAATAAACTGCAAAAAGAGCAGCCAGCACGCCCACATAAATAAGACTTAAACGAATACGATTTTCCATTACTCGCCCACCGTCTTACACACAGACTTATAACCCACGTTTCGAACAGTCTGGATAATGTTCCCCTGCTCGCCCAGCTTTTGACGCAGGGTCTTGATGTGCATATCCACCGTGCGGGTATCCATGTCAAAATCAATGCCCCAAATTTTTTCAAGAATCTGCTGGCGAGAATACACAAGGCCCGGATGCGTCATCAAAAGTTTCAGCAGTTCAAATTCCTTGAAGGTCAATTCTACGGCAGTACCAGCAGAGGTTACGATGTGGCGTTCATCATCCAACTGCACGCCACCCACCTCAAGAATTTTCGGCGCAGATTCCGGTTCCACATGAGCACCACTGCGGCGAAGCATGGCCTTTACGCGGGAGATAAATTCCAAAATTCCAAAGGGTTTTGCGATGTAATCGTCGGCACCTAAATCCAGGCCTTTCACCTTGTCCAGTTCCGTACTTTTTGCAGTAAGCATAATCACGGGAACATTGGCAGTTCGAGCCTGAGCGCGCAAACGCCTCAAGATGCTGAGACCATCTTCCCCAGGGAGCATAATATCCAGAACGAACAGCTCCGGCAAAATATTTTTCAAGGATTCGTCCATGGACTTGGCGCAATCGAAGGCCGCTACTTCAAATCCGCTACTCTGGAGGGCGTAGGATTCCATCTCCCGAATTTCAGCATCATCTTCTACAATAAAAATCATAATCTTCTATCTCAACTTATAAAGTACAAATCTGCGAAACGCCTCGCGAAGCCTTACGCCTTTGCAACAGGCTTTTCGGTGAGGAATTTGCGGCTAGCCTTCAAAACGGAACTTATGGAATCCAGCAATCCTCGAGATTCGTACAGAATGGTAAGGTAAAGCATTTCGGCGCGAACGCTGCGGGGCTTTGAATCCGGAGCACCGTCGGCGGCATCCACATTTTCGTTAAAACCTTCCGCCAAAAGTTCCTCTTTACGAACGCCCTTGATCTTGTTACTTACGGCAAAAATCTTGTTTCGCAATTCATCGTAATTTTCGTAACTGCGGTCGGCGATCATCTTGGCCACATCGGTCATGACGTTTTCCATATCCTGCACCAGGCGTAGCAAGGTCTTTCGTTTGTCTTCGGAAATGGGCGTAAAGTTGTTGTCCACATGGTTGCGGCAAGGAATGCTAATCTGTTCCAGGCTGAATACGGAATCGCCCATAAAGTCATTTGCCTGGTAAAGGAAGAAATTCTTGAGAATCAAATCTTCGGCCTTGATTTTCTTACGGCATAAAGTTCCCTGACGACGAACGCTTTCAATGTGCTTCTTGAGAATTTTAATCTGCTTTCGAACCGAGCGCAACTTACCCATGTCCTCACGCAGAACGCCCGTAATAATTTGTTTGTAACAATCCGTTTCCCAGTGAATGATTTCGCTCCACTCCCGCTGATTGTGATTTTGAATCAGGGGGAACACATCAGTTTCCGGAGCCGCATTCAAGATGCGTTCAAAGCGTTCCTCGCTTTCGTTTTTGGTGCTAGATTCCTTCTTCATAAAGTTAGAACGGATCAGCAAGAAAACCACCACCGCAAACATAATGAACTTTGCAGGGAAACCACCGTAGTAAAGCACCAAGGCAATTACAAAACTACTGGCGAAGGCCGCAAAGGCAGTCAAGAACCATCCGCCAATCACAGAAAGTACGCCCGTAATACGATACACCGCAGTTTCCCTGCTCCATGCCTTATCGGCAAGGGAGGTGCCCATAGCCACCATGAAAGTCACGTAAGTTGTAGAAAGGGGCAACTTCAAGGAAGTTCCCAAGGCAATGAGGGAACTCGCCAACATCAAGTTCACGCTGGCACGCAAAAGGTCGAAGGCTGCACCATCTTCTTCCAGTTCGATATCGCGGGCATTGAAACGCCTGTCGATAGCATCAGACATTTTCTTTGGCATGCGAGCCGCAATAAATTTCGCCACGGCGTGAGAGCTGCGCACCAACGCACGAGCCACTGGGTTGGTACCAAAAATTTCATCCGTAGAATTCTGGGAAGCCAACGCCACCGAAGTCTGCACCACCTTATGAGATTTCTTGGAAGTTGTCAAGGCAATGACCATTACGATGCCCGCAATCATCAGCAAATACCACTGGCCAGGTTCCGACTGTTTCAAAAATCCCATCATGTATTCGCTGGGGTTACCGCTATCAGCCATCAAATGCTGAATAGAAGAAAGCCCCGTCAAGGGAACGCCCACAAAGTTCACCAAATCGTTGCCCGCAAAAGCAAGGGCCAAGGAGAACGTACCAAAGCCAATAATCATCTTCAGCACATTGATTTTCAGGGCATGCAAAATGTGGCTCAAAATAAAGAAGCCCACAAACATTCCAGCCAAAAGCAAGCCTTCATTTGCAGAAATAAACTGCTTATATTCGGTCCCCACAAAGCTCATGTTCTTGAGGCCCTTAATCAAAATGAAGTAGAAAATGGAAGTCATGGAAATGCCGCCGAACACGCCGATGAAGTAACGCAAATTCTTTTTGTAGCCGAAGGTAAAAATCAGGCGCGTCACGTACTGCACCAAGGCACCCACCGTAAAGGCAATGGCCACCGACACAAAAATGCCCATGATTACAGACAAAGCCTTGCTGGTGTTAATCAGCGCCCCCAAAGAAAGAGCGTCGTTCCCGAGAATTTTGATGCTGGCGATAGCCACCGAAGCGCCCAGCAATTCAAACACCATGGAAACCGTAGTAGAAGTGGGCATTCCCAAAGAATTAAAAATATCCAGGAGGATTACATCCGTCACCATCACCGCAGCGAACACGGAAAAAAGTTCTGCAAAGGTGTAGTATTCCGGTTGGAAAATTCCGTGGCGGGCAATATCCATCATGCCGTTTGAAAACGTGGCGCCGCAAAAAACGCCAACAGCCGCAAACACCAGCAACGTCCGGAATTTAAAAGCGCGGCTACCCACTGCAGAATTCAGGAAGTTCACCGCGTCGTTGGAAACACCCACAAACAGGTCGAAGATGGCAAGCAACAAAAGCATACCAACCAGAATGATGTAAAAAGTCGTCATATTGTACCTCGGAACTTATACCAGCCCTTATTCGAGCTCTTTTCCGTGGCTTAAAGTAAAAAGCCCCGAGATACACCGCAAGGCCGATTTTAGCGGATTTGCAAAGGTTTTATTTCGACTTTACATGGATTTTACTTTGAAAGGGAATTGCTTGTCGAATTTTTCGGCGAGGGCTTCATCCACAAAGTAACCTTCGGGATCCTTGTACGACCCGCGAACGCCTTCCAAGAAACCCGGAGTCAATTCCTTAATCAAGAAATAAGGAGCATCCCCATCGGGATCGTCGGCATAGCGTACGCCTTTTGTTGAGGCCACCACAAAGCCGCAGGTTCCGTAGAACTGAATGTTTCCGCAAATAGCCAAGGCCCCAGCACCCATTTCACGAGCGCGGTCCATGGCATATTCCAGCAGCAACTTACCGTAACCTTTGCGCTGTTCCTCGGGATGAACGCTAATGGGGCCAAAGGTCATGATCCGCTTTTCGGAATCGTCGTCCAAGGTGATTTTGGACCAGGCGAACATCACATGAGCGATGATTTCTGAGGCGTTTGCAGTGAGCTCACTGTCAGCCGTTTTCCTTCGTTCCAGAACCAGGCTCAGCTCGGGAATAAAGTCCGGACGTTCACGATAGCAGTGCAACACGAAATGCTCCAGGCAACCGGGGCGGTACACGTTCCAAAAGGCTTCACGAGTGAGGTTTTCTACGGCGAAATATTCAGCGGGGGTTTCGCGACGGATGACAAGGTTAGAATCGACTTCGACGAAGCCGTTATTTTCAGAATTACTTTTCATGGTAAAAATCCATTGTTTAAAAATAAGGTATCATAAAACAGCGTCGCACATCAAAGTCACGACGTGCCACGTTTTAAACGATTCAACGAACTACGCCACCCGGCGCAGCCCGCCTTAAACAATGAACCAGCCGCGCATTTTCAAACTAGAATTACGCAGACTGCTATTTTGGATATTAAGCATCCAGCTCCGTAAAAAAGGTTTGACAACAATATAGTTTAAATATTGAGAAAAATAAAAAAAATTTTCGCAGGCTATTGACAAATGTTTGTAATGATTATAAATTTATAGTCATAACAAATAAATTGCATAAAACAAAAGGCGATAGCCCACAAAATAACCCAAGGAGACAATTATGGCAGAACTGAAAGGAACAAAGACCGAAGCCAACTTGATGGCTGCTTTCGCTGGCGAATCCCAGGCTCGCAACAAGTACACCTACTATGCTTCCAAGGCAAAGAAGGATGGTTACGAACAGATCGCCGCTTTGTTCGAAGAAACTGCAAACCAGGAAAAGGAACACGCCAAGATGTGGTTCAAGCTGCTCACTGGCGGCGTAGGCACCACCGAGGAAAACTTGGCAGCAGCAGCCGGTGGCGAAAACGAAGAATGGACCGACATGTATCCGCGCATGGCTGAAGAAGCCCGCGCCGAAGGTTTTGAACGCATCGCCAAGCTTTTTGAAATGGTTGCCGCCGTAGAAAAGGAACACGAAGAACGCTACAAGAAGATGCTCAACAACATCAAGGAAGGCATCGTATTCAGTCGCGATGGTGATTGCATTTGGCAGTGCCGCAACTGCGGTCACATCCACATCGGTAAGCAGGCTCCTGCCGTTTGCCCCGTCTGCGCTCATCCTCAGGCTTACTTCCAGCTGAAGGCAGAAAACTACTAATCGAAAGCATTAGTCGAAAGCCAGACTCGTAATCAGAGGATTCGCTCGTGCAACAGGCCGCAGCTCTTTTAACGCAAAACGGAATTCGCCCCTCTATCCAGAGGACCTGCGTACTCCACTACCTCATGGGCGTCAAGACGCATCCCACGGTAGACACCATATTCCAAGCACTCTTGCCGGAATATCCGTCGCTGTCGAGGACCACCGTTTACAACACTCTGGAACTTTTGCGCGAAAAGAACTTGGTACAGGTACTGGACTTTGGCGAAGGCTACTTGCGCTACGACGCAGACTGTTCTGCACACAGCCATTTCCGCTGCGATTGCTGCGGCACAGTTTACGACATTATGTCTCCCCCGCCGGATTGCTCCAAACTTGCACCCAAGGGATTTTCCCTGAGACAAGTCCAGCTCTACATGGCAGGCACCTGCGCCCAATGCAGCAAGTAAATCGCTTGTCTAAAAATTTCGAAGGAGTCCGCGTCCCCTATTATAAGAGGCCGCGGGCTTTTCTTTTTTTTCCCACGCATTATAGTTCACACAGGTCGGGTAGCCGCACAAGGGGACTTTTTCAATTTCTATCTTTGGCGGCGAAAATAAAATAATTTTTTAGAATGGTCCCACAATGAACTTTAATCAGTACAAGCAGTTTCAAGATCAGTTTGCAGGCATGTCTCCGGAAATGAAAGAGCAGATGATGAAGATGGCCAAGGAACAGGTCAAGGCCAGAGTTTCTGCATTTTTGAAGAAGTGGTTTTCACTGCCAGCGCTGACCGTGATCGCCGTGGCCTTGGGCGCAGTAGTTGGCGCATTGATGGCTTTCTTTGGCCAGGTTTTGCTTGCGGTAGGTGCATTGCGCGACGGCCACTCCATTTACTTTATTCCTGCCTTGGCAGTAGCTGGCGTAGGCATTGTGCAGGCCTATAAGAAATGGGGCAAGGGCGCAGAACGGGGCATGGGTCTGGTCTTTGCTGTTGGCCAGGGCAAGGAAAACCACATTCCTCTGCGGTTGATCCCGATGGTGGCTGTAGGCACTTGGCTTACCCACTTGTTCGGCGGAAGTGCCGGCCGCGAAGGCGTGGCGGTGCAGATTGGCGCAGCCTTAGGTCACAACATCAGCAAGAAATTGCCCTTTGAGAACGCCACCCACACTATGTTAGTGGCCGGCATGGCAGCAGGCTTTAGCGGGCTATTCCAGATTCCTATGGCATCTACAGCTTTCGCGCTTGAAGTTCTGATTGTAGGCCACATGGATCTTGCCGCACTTTTGCCCGCCGCAGCGGCTGCGTTTACGGCATGCAAAGTATCCAACATGCTGGGGCTTGAAAAATTCGGCGTGGACCTGAACGCCCTTTTGACAGGAACCGACGGCGGCGTCAGTGTTGCGGGGCTGTTCATGCAGAATGGTTCACTGGACATGAACTTTGTCGTTAAGCTTGCGCTGATTGGCGTTCTCTTCGGCGTCATCGGCGGTGGCTTCGCCAAGCTCTTGAGCCTCGCCAAAGATTTCTTCGCCAAGAAGTTCCCAAATCCTGTGAAGCGCATCGCCATCATGGGCGTTACCCTCAGCGCATTGTTCCTGCTTTTGTGGCAGGGACGTTACTCCGGTCTTGGCACCAACCTCATCGACATGAGCTTTGCAGGCGCAGGCATCGCTGATGGGGGTATCCAAAACTACGACTGGATTTTGAAATTCACCTTGACCATTTTGACATTAGCCGTAGGTTTCCAAGGTGGCGAAGTCACCCCGCTGTTTAGCATCGGTTCTTCTCTAGGTGCAGCTTCAGCAATCATGTTTGGCCTCCCCCTGCCATTGGCTGCGGCACTGGGCTACGCCGCAGTATTTGGAAGCGCAACAAATACATTGTGGGCTCCCATTCTCATCGGCTGTGAAGTCTTTGGTTTCGATACGTTGCCCGCATTCTTTGTAGTTTGCATTGCCGCCTACATTTGCAACGGCGGGCAGTCTATTTATAACCAGAAGAAATTGAAACTGAAGTTCTAGGAGACTCGGCTAAATTGCCACGGCCTTCGGCCTCGCAATGACATTGCCCGGGACGACAGGGTGGAATGAACGGAATCTACATCGAAATCACAGATGTTTGCAATTTGAATTGCAGCTTTTGTCCTTGCGGAAAGCAAGGTTCCGCCCGAACCTTCATGCCTTCGGAACTTTTCGAGCGGTGCATTTCTGAAGCCGCCACCGTCACCGATCAAGTTTATTTACATGTTCTCGGGGAACCTACGCTACACCCGGGATTCGGTCTTTTTTTGAAGAAGCTGGAACAAGTTTCAGACAGCCACGACGATGGGAAAAAGCTGCAAGTAAACCTCACCACCAACGGCACAACCATCGCCCGCAGCGGTAAAGCAATTCTCGCCTCCCCCGCGGTTCGCCAAGTGAATTTTTCCACCCACGCTTACGCGGAATTGCCCTTTGACGAAGCCGCCGCAAACTTGCAGAACGTTCTGGATTTTTGCCGCCTAGCCGCAGTGGAGCGCCCCGACTTATACATCAATCTGCGCTTGTGGAACGTCGGCGACGACAGCAGCAATTCCTGGAACAACTACATGCTGGAGCAGGTGAACAAGGCCTTCGGTCGCGTCCCCATCACCTTAAAGCATTTCTGCAGCCGCCACAAGAGTTTTCTGGTAGAAGGCCGCATCTACATCCATCAGGATTCCCGCTTCGAGTGGCCTGGTTTAGCGGAGAGCAAAAAGGATAAAGTAGAAAGGGGGGTAAGATTTCCGCGGGGGACTTGCCGCGCATTGGACACCCACTGTGCCATTCTTCACGATGGTCGCGTAGTTGCCTGCTGTCTGGATCATAGCGGGCAGATTACCTTGGGACATATTCAGGAAAATTCCCTGGCAGAAATTCTTGCCTCACCCATGGCCACCGAAATTCGCGAAGGCTTTGCCAATCACGAACTGCGCCACCCCTTCTGCCAAAGCTGCAGTTTTTGCAAACGATTCAAGAAATAACTCCCCCTTGATCCTTCGCCCCTCGGGCTCAGGATGACGTGGAGGGGTGACATCATGGGTCTTGAAACGTCCTCATGATTTTTCTACATTGCGTAGCAAATAAAATAGACAGTTCGAAATACCTCCTGTCTTAAAACAAAACTAGGAGAAACTATGGCACAGGAAAATTGCGGCCGCACCGACGCAGAATTGGATGGCGTCACCCTGCTCGGTAATCAGAATACCAAGTACAAGTATGACTACGATCCGGATGTTCTGGAAAAATTTCCCAACAAGCATCCCGGTAATGACTACATGGTCATGCTGAACTGCCCAGAATTTACATCCCTGTGCCCCAAGACCGGCCAGCCGGACTTTGCAGAAATCCGCATCAACTATGTGCCGGACCAGTACATTGTGGAATCCAAGTCCCTGAAGCTGTACCTGTTCAGTTTCCGCAATCACGGCGACTTCCACGAAGACTGCGCCAACATCATCATGAAGGATCTGATCAAGCTTCTGGATCCCAAGTACATCGAAGTAGAAGGCATCTTCACCCCCCGCGGTGGCATTTCCATCTACCCCTTCGCCAACTACGGCAAGCCGGGTACCGTGTACGAACAGAAGGCCACCGACCGCCTGTTCGCAAGCATCGACCGCAGAAACTCCTGGAAATAACTTAACGAGGCCGCGCGAACGAGTAATTTAGGCGAGTCGCGCAAGGTTACAACTATGAAAAAGACTGCTGGGAATCTCATACTTCTCAACATCATTTTTACAGTAGGTCTCGTTATTTCCAACGTGGTCACTGCAAAATTGATGTACACCGGCGTTAGCCTCTTTGGCAACCCCGTCACCCTCCCCGGCGCTGGCGTATGCTACGCCTTCACCTTTTTGGCTACCGACGTCATCGGCGAAGTCTGGGGCAAGAAGGAAGCAAACAAGGCGGTAATCTTTGGCCTCGTCGGTCAAGTGTTCGCCACCCTCCTGATTTTGCTTACAGAGCATTTGCCCGCCGCAGACGCTTCCATGCAAGAAACCTACGTTCGCCTTTTGGGCCAGAATTGGGTGTTCGTCGTCGCAAGTTTGGCGGGCTACCTCATCGCCCAAAAATGGGACATCTGGATTTTCCACACCATCCGTTCTCGCTACATAGCCAAGCATGGCGATACCAAGCATCGCTGGATTTGGAACAACGCCTCCACCATGACCAGCCAGATTCTGGATACCGTGGTGTTTATCGGAATCGCTTTCGGTTTTGGTTTCGGTTGGCTGTTCCAGGCAGAAATGCGCCCCGTGCTCTTTTCCATGATGGTAGGCCAATACGTATTCAAGATGCTTCTGGCAGCCTGTGACACCCCCATTTTCTACTTGCTTACCCGCAATTCTCACCAAAAAAAGAAGATATCGTCCTGGAAGAATTCAGAATTTAGATTCAACCAAAGTTCAAAATAATTTTTCAAGTCCAGAGAAAAACTCCGGGCTTTTTTATTTTTACACCATGCATTTTTTTACAACTATCCAAGATTTCACCGGCGTTTATGGTGAACAGCCTTTTATGCAAGAGCTGCGCCAAGCCGCACTGGAACGCAACGTTGCTGACCCAGCTGAAATTCATTGGATGGACTGCACAAAAATCAGCGGTACAGACTGCTACTGCGACGATGACGCCCAAGCGGAACTGAACAAGATGATGGACGATGCCATTGCCAGCGCCAATAGCGGCTTGGGTTCGACGTTGCCGGGGGTACACTTCTTTGACAACGGCAATTACCATTACAACAGTAAGCTTTGGACCGATCGTGTTCAGGAAAGTTTCGACCTGGTTGTATTCGATCATCATCCCGATATGCAGCCTCCCCGATTCGAGGGAATACTCAGCTGCGGAGGCTGGATTAAAGAAGTCTTGGACAAGAACCCCCGTGTGCAAAATGTAGTTGTCATCGGCGTTGCAGACCACCTGATTGAAGAAATCAAGAATGAGCCTACCGCGGAATTTGAAAAGTACGCGGACCGGGTCTACTTCGCCCCTGAAAGCGCAATGCGAAATGCGACCACCGACATGTCATCGCGAGTCGAAGGCTCAGACGACGAAGCAAACAAGGTACTTGCCGCCCTACGTTCTAAAAACGTTTACATCAGCATCGACAAGGATGCTCTCTCTACAGCCGAAGCAGTCACCAACTGGAATCAGGGAAGTCTAGCCTTTGAACAGTTGGCGCAAATTCTGCGCGATCTATTTGCCAACCACAACATTCTTGGCATCGACATTTGCGGCGAACGCGCTGCCAACCAGGATTACGCCGACGGAATGGACGAAGGTTCTGCCGACGCAATGAACAACGAGCTGAATATTAATTTATTCAAAACCCTAAAAGAATTATTCAAATGCTCTTTTTTTCAAAAATAGGTTACTAAAAACAGTATTCGCCCTTATTTAGTAGCACATTTTTTAGTTTATTCGTAACAAAATCCATAAAAACTTGAATTATTTCCTTACATACACAATCCAACCTTCAACCAAAGTACCCATCTAGGCTCAATTTTTCCGTTTTTCCCGATTACTGTTTCTTTTTTATTAGTTTGTATGTAATTTAGGTTACTAAATCAACTTTGCATAGCCATTTAGTAACACATTTTCTTATATTTGGTTTATCCAGAGACTAAAATGACCTTTAAATTCGAAAATTCCAGCAAGAAATTCAGTGGCGGAGCCCACGGTGTCGCCCGCGTTATCAGCAAACGTGGTTATTGCAGCCGCAGCAAGGCCGAAATGCTGGTACGCGAAGGACGCGTCACCTTGAATGGTCGCGTGGTTCGCGATCCCGAAACTCCAGCCAGAGAAAACGACGATATCATCATTAACGGCAAGCGCATCGAAGCCAACAGCAAAGTCTACTTCATGATGAACAAGCCTCGAGGAGTCGTCACTACCGCAAGCGACGAAAGGGGCCGGGCCACAGTGATGGACTTGTTCCGCGAACAATATGGCAAGCTTTTTCCAGGCAAGGAACCGCCCCACATTTCTCCCGTAGGCCGCCTAGATGCCGCCAGCGAAGGGTTGCTGTTATTTACCAACGACACACAGTGGGCAAATCGTATCCTTGAACCTCGCGGCGACAACGAGTTCAACGCCCCGCAGCATATCAAGGTCTATCGCGTTCAAGTCAAAGGTCACCCCACAGCCGACCAGCTAAAGCAAATGGAAGCAGGCATGACCGTGCCGCCCCGCGTTTTTGGCGAATCTGAAGAATTCATGCACGCCAAGCGTGCAGTCCTTCACAGCGAAAGCGAAAAGAACTGCTGGCTAGAAATTACCTTGACCGAAGGCAAGAACCGAGAAATCCGCCGGATGCTCGCCCACCTCGGCTACGAAGTCATGCGCCTGGTACGCATCAAATTCTGCGACTATGAATTAGGCGACCTTAAGCCCGGCTGCATCCGGGAAATTCACCACTAGATCCATCGACTTCGCTGCGCTTCGCTCAGGATGAATCCACCGTTACAGCATGTCTCTGTTCAGCAGAGAACCATGGTCCAGAGTCAGCCTGCGGAAGGGACTGTTCAAATAGAAATCAGGATTATGGGTAGCCATCAGCACCGTTGTTCCGCGGGCATTGATTTCCTTGAAAATCTTGAAAACCTCTTCGGCGTTTTTGGGGTCCAAATTACCCGTAGGTTCGTCGGCCAGCAGCAGGTACGGATTATGCACCATGGCACGGGCAATGGCCACGCGCTGCTGCTCACCACCCGAAAGCGTATAAGGCATGGCAAAGCGCTTCTGGCTAATACCTACGAGGGCAAGGGCATCAAACACGGCAGCGTTGATCTTGCTACTAGGAGTCCCTACGATACGGAGCGCCAAGGCCACATTTTCAAAGACGTTGCGGTCTGGCAGCAACTTAAAGTCCTGAAAGATAATGCCCATCTTGCGGCGTAGCGCCTGAATGCTCCTGTCGGGAGTGTTCTTGCTGTCGTAGAGGCAATCGCCGGTAAACTTCACCATTACCTGGCCACCACGTTCCTCGTCGGGGCGTTCATCCATGTAAATCAACTTCAGCAGAGTGGACTTACCTGCACCGGAATGACCGGTGAGAAACACAAATTCACCCTTGTGAACACGGAACGTCACATTGGAAAGAGCCTTCCAATTTTCCTCGTAAGATTTGGTGACGTGGTTAAAGTGAATCATTATTCCGTCAAGCGAATTTCGATGTGAACTTCTTCGCGCCACTTCTTGACCAGGGCGTTCATCTTCTCGTTTTCGAGGCGGCTGGCAGCAAACTGTTCAATCTTGCCGTAATCCTCTTCGAGAGTCAAGTCGCGAATCTGCTGGGCGTCATCCAAGCGGAACAGGTGATAGGCGCCGTCGATAAGGACAGGTTCAGAAACTTCGCCCACGTTCAGGTTTGCCACGGGATCCACATAGGCAGGCTCCATTTCATTCTTCTGGAACCAACCCAGGCGACCACCGGCAAAGTTACTAGCCTTGTCCTCGCTGTACTTGTGAGCGGCCGCGGCAAATTCCTCGGAAGTCTTAAGACTATTGTGGAGGGAATCTGCCAAGGCGATTACGTCTGCGGAGTCCTTTGCGGTGGGTATCGTGCGGAGCAAAATCTGGGCGGAACGTACGCCGTCTTCCTTACGACCCAGCACACGGGGGATATGCCAACCCAGGGCGGTCTTCACCGGATTTGCAGAGTACTGGCCATTCTTCAGCTGATCCAGGGCGCGTTCAAAAGCCGGATCCAGCTGACCACGCTTAAAGTAACCCAGGTCACCACCCTTGGCTGCGGAGCTATCCTGAGAATAAGCCTTTGCCAAAAGCTCAAAGCTCATGCCCAGGTTCAATGTGTCGATAAGGGCTTCTGCCAGGCGCTTCACAGAATCCACGATCATGGAATCCGGCTGGATGGGCAGCTGGATGTGGCTCAGCAAAACACAGTTGTACTGGCGAGGAATGGAATCCTTGAAATCCTTGAAGAAGGCGTCCACTTCTTTCTTTGTGGGCTTGATGGCACCAACATGACGCTGGCGAACGCGCATCAGCTCGATATGCCCGCGAATCTGCTTAGACAGCTGGTCACGATACTGGGCCATGCTGATACCCAGCTGGGCGCGAATGGCCTTTTCCAAGGTGGCCAGGTTCGTGTTCTGGCTGGCGGCGAGCTGTGCCAGGTGAGCGTTTACACGCTGGTCCACTTCGGCATCGCTAACTACGATGGAATCGCGGGAGATGCGGCTGAGCAGAACCTTTTCTTCGATGAGCTGGTCCAGCACGTACTGCTTCTGCTGATCCTCGGACATGGCAGAGCCCTCGGGTGTCTCCTGAAAACGGTACAGGTTGTTCAGGAATTCCGAGCGCATAATGGGCTTGCCATCAACGACGGCGGCGATACCTTCCATCAGGGCAGGTTCAGCCATCAGGGCAGAAACCATCAAAAGCAAAATCACAGAAAGACGACTAAGCAACTTCATTACTTATCCTTTTCTCTAAAAACGTTAACCTTCGAAAAAATGGGCCGAGCGTTCTTCCATTCTTTCTTAAGGCGTTCCATCACAACCTTCTGGTGCTCCACCCAGGCGCGGGCGGCCACATCCTCGGCAACTTCTGCGTATGGCAGCACGTCGGCAGAATCCAGGCGAGACACAATCAAACCAATCTTAAGGGAATTTCCGCAAACCTTCATAGGCGTAATCTTGCCCACCGTAGCTTCGGTAATAGAAGGGATGATGCAAGAGTCCGGTGTAACGGTCACGGAATCAAAAGTCACGATGGATTTGACCAAGTAATGGGGGTTGGGCATGGAATCATAAACAAGATCCTTATGACCGCGGTAATAAGTATTGCCGTTGCCCCATTCCTTAAAGGAAAGAATTGCCCCAGAGACCATGGTCTTTCCACGAAGGAACAGTTCCTGATGATTCTTGTAGTAATCCAAGCGTTCTGCATCGCCCACCATCATGGTGTCGGCAAAGCTCTGCAAGAAATGATCCACGACCATCTTGCGAACAGTCTCGCGAATTTGCCCCTGCAGCACGGAATCATCCAGGACACCGTTCTTTTCGGCTTCCTGGTAAATAGTTTCTTCGTTAATCCAATGTTCCAGGAAAGAAAGCTTTGCTCGGTCATCCCAGCTGTTCCATTCCGGAGCCATGGCCAGGATGTC
This sequence comes from Fibrobacter sp., assembly GCA_045597545.1. Lineage (GTDB taxonomy): Bacteria > Fibrobacterota > Fibrobacteria > Fibrobacterales > Fibrobacteraceae > Fibrobacter. Next base: position 6,556 of record JAZLKH010000109.1, on the reverse strand, counting down.
GGATTCGTAAAGCTTGGTGTCACCAACAGAGACCACCACCTGTTCATTTTTGCCAAAGGGCAAATCGCAGGCAGCAAGAGCCAGAAGCGCCACGAAGGCAAACAAGCACAAAATTCGAGAAATAAAATTCATCAGCTAAAAGATAGAAAAAAGGCCGACGCCAAGGCAAATCCGAAGACGGTTCGAATGTCCTACAGACGGCCAAAACGGCCTTTAAGTTTAGCCAAGGCGCTCACTTCAACCGCCTCTTCTGAATCATCACCCTTGCGTTTGAACTTTACTATTTCAAAGTCCTCCAGCATAGCCTTAGCCTGAAGGTAAAGTTCCGGGTACTCGGAGTCGTCGGCAGAGAGCCGGTCGATTTCGGCCAAAAGTTCACGGGCGGCCTTAAGTTCATGATCCTTCATGAAGCGGGCCTTGAGGAAGGGGCGGAAGGATTCGCGAAGGGAGCGGGCATCCAGGGCGACTTCCGAGGAAGTTTCCTGAACCAGAGGCAGCTGCAGAATTTTAGCCACAGCCACGATCCTTTCGTACAAAGTATTGCATTTGGAATCATCGCCGTAAACAGCCGCCAATTTCTGCACAGAACCGTTGCGGGCATCAGAGGCGTGGTCGCGGCCCTGCCGAATGGAAACGCTAAAGTCCTTGAGGATGGACCAGCATTTTACAAAGGCGTCGCCGCCCACAAGCCCCGCTTCGTAGGTGGCGCGCACCAGAGCCAGACGGATATCCTCGTCTTCGCTGCGGGTGGAATTGGCCAGGTTGCGAAAATCGGTAATCTTTTTTCCGCGGGAGAATTCCAGCCCCGTAAAGCGGGTGCAGCGGTTTGCATCCAGGTTATCTACCTGCAGAGACTTCGCCACCCAAATCTTAAGGGCAGTCTTGTAGCCGTCCATGTAAAGGCCGCCGGTCTCCAGCATGATGAGGCGATCGGTGACGCCTTCGACAACGGCTTGCGAAGGGCCACCCGCTGCAACTGCGGCACCCGAGGCACCGGCGGCGCCGTGAACCGCGCCGCGTTCCAGGCGCTTGCGGAACTCCTGCCAGAAGGCAGATTCTTCGGCAGACATCAAAGCGGATTCGCCTAGGCGCCAGCCAAAGCGGAAACCATCCAGGGCAAAGTCAATGCCAAAGGTGACAACGACCTGGCGCACCGCCAGGAACAATCTGAAACTTCCCCACTCCGGCGAAAGTTCCAGGGGAAACTTCTCCGCGACACCAGGCTTCACCACGCTAAGGTGCAGTCGCAGATGATTTTCCTTTTCCGGCGTCACCGTAGGGATGTCGCAATCCAACTGCTTCATCTCGGAGAAGACTTCGTACAGGAGCAGTAGCGGAGCCTTATGGGGCTGATTTTTCAGCTTGTCGCAGAAGGCGTCGTCGATGGCGACGCGTTTATTCTCAAGGGACTTCTTTGCGGCCTTCGGCATCTCACGGACGACGGATTCAACCATCCACTCACGCCACTGGTGAATGCTCAATGCCAGCAGCGCAGGCGAAGTTTCGCTGAGAATATCAAAGGGGAAATTCAAGCTGATGCCGTCGCAGGACTTGGTGGCATCGAAGACCATTTCGCCGGTGACAATACGGCTCCTAGACGCACCGCCAAATCCAGTGATGCGGAACTGTTCAATGGAGCCGCTGCCATCCATTGCAAAACGACCGTCACGATTTTGACCGAGGCCGCCAAAGTCCATCTTGTTGCTAAAGCCGCTATCCACGTAGCTTACGCCGGTCTCGCTTTGCTTCAGCCAGAATTCCTCGTCAAATTTAAGCCACTGATCCGTAGAAGCATTCAAGTATTCGCGCAAGCTGCGGATGGAATTCACCTTGGGTGCAATACGAGTGTAATAATCCACCAGGGCATCTTCGCTGGGGGCAAGGCCGAACTGTCGCTTACGAGCCTCAAGAGCGTGGAGGTTGTCCACCACCTTCTCGTTATGGGTCATGAAGGGGAATGGCCTTGCCATCTCCCCAACCACTACGGCTTCGCGCCAGAAAATCTGGGCGCATTCCTCGGGATTGATACGGGCGTAATCTACGCGATGACCGCGACTGATCACAAGGCCGCGGAAGCTTACTTCCTCGACGGCCTCTACAAAGCCACGCTCCGGATTGTAAGTGGGAGCAAACCAGCGGCGTGTGCAGAAAGGTTCCGCCACCTGCATAATCCATTCCGGCTTAATCTCTGCGCCTTTGGTCAAAAAGATGCGACTGGTTTCGCGGACTTCGGCGCTAAACAGCCATTCCACGCCCTTATTGTAAAGGTCACTGCCGGGGAACACATGGGTCTCACGACCGCTGACCAGGCGATAGCAGCCATTTTCAAGATCGCGGCGAGCAATACCGCCGAGGAATCCAGACAATAGCGCAATGTGCAGGTTGTCCGCATGAAAGCTCTTCAGATCACAAACTCGATTTTCGAACTTCGCATCCAGAATGCGTCCAAACTGTTCGTACAAGTCAATCCATTCGCGGCAGCGCAAAAAATGGAAGCTGTTCTTGTCACAGAACTTGCGCAGCTTATTCCATGTCTTGCCATCCCATTCCTCGCAGAAGGCGTTCCACATGGAAACGTATGTGAGGAAATCGCTCTTGTGGCCAGCGAACTTTTTATGAAGGCCACGGACGCGCCCGCGTTCTGGTTCCTCGTTGGGGACCACTCGCGGATCCTGGATGGAAAGAGCGGAACATACGATCAGCGCGGGCTGCAGGACATTTGCGTCGCGGGCGCGAAGCAGCACAGCAGAAAGCGCCACGTCCATAGGCAGCTTCGTCATATCGCGGCCCAGTTTAGTCACATGGGCCGTGGCGTTATCGGCGGTAAGAGCGCCCAGTTCAAAAAGCGTCTTGTAGGCGCCGCGGAAAGCGGAATGTGGCGGCGATTGCAAGAAAGGAAACGTCTCCATCTCAAGGCCAAGGCTGCGCAGCTGCAGCACCACGTTGGCCAAGTTGCTGCGGCGGATTTCAGGTTCCGTAAAGTCGTCGCGCTTTTCAAAATCCTCGGGGGAATACAGACGAATACAGGTGCCGGGCTTTACGCGGCCTGCACGACCAGTACGCTGACGGGCGCTTGCCTTGGAGATTTCTTCCACAGGCAATCCCTGGATACGGGCCTGGGCGTTGTAGCGAGAAATTCGGGCCATGCCCGTATCTACAACATAGGCGATGCCCGGAATGGTCAAGGATGTTTCCGCAATGTTCGTGGCCAGTACCACACGGGTCTTGTTGGTGCTGCGGAAAATGCGACGCTGTTCCTCGGGGCTCATGCGACCGTACAACGGCAAAATATCGAAACTGGACGCATCCAGATCCGGCTTCAGTTCGTTAGCCAAGTCCTGGATATCGCGTTCCGTCGGCAAGAAGCAAAGCAGATGGTCGCGGTGGCGACTTTCCAAGTCCAGAATCGCATCCCGAGCCTCTTCAACAAGCCCCGAGTCGCCCTTGCCAGAAGCGTCACGACGAACGTCATCCCCATTGTCCCAGGGTCCGCGAAAACCATCCCGCGACTCGTGCCTGGAACCTCGAACCTCGTTCCTAAAATAATACTCCACTTCCACCGGGAAGGTGCGACCTTCCGCTTCCAGCACGCAGCTGTTATCGTAGAACTTTTCGAAGAGGGCCGCATCCAAGGTCGCAGAAGCCACAATCAGCTTAAATTCGGGGCGTTGCTTCAGGACCGTCTTAAAGATGCCCAGGAGAATGTCGATGTTCAGGGAACGTTCATGGGCCTCGTCGATGACAATGGCGGAGTACTGCTTGAACAGCCTGTCGCGGCGGAACTCCTGCAGCAGGATACCGTCGGTCATCACCTTGATGGGTGCATCGTTTGTTCCCTGCTCCCAGAAACGAATCTTGGTGCAGACCAGCTCATCGTCCTTCAGCTCTTCGCGGAGGCGATCCGCAATGCTTATGGCCGCAAGACGCCTCGGCTCCGTCACGCCGATTTTAAACGCCGCAGATTTCTGGTCACAAGCCACAGCACAATCACTCTGCGCCCCAGGAACCTCGAACCTCGTCCCTGGAGCCTGGAACCTCGAACCTCGAGCCTCTATAAAATACTCCAGCAGGAATTTGGGCAGCTGCGTGGACTTACCGGAGCCAGTATCCGCCTTGACAATCACCACCTGATGTTTTTCAAGCAGCTCAAAAAACTTCTGTCGTTTTTCTACAACAGGAAGCTCCGGATACTCAATCTTTAATGCGGTAAGATCCATGAAATCAGGCGAGAGATGCTAATTACGAGATACGAAATAGCTATGAGTAATCAGCCGTGAGCATTGAGACCCCGAGTTTCCTCAGGGTGACTCAAGGCGCCTTCGGCGCGATAATTAAAACTCATAACTGATAGCTCATATCTGATATCTAATCTTTGATGTGTCCGCACTTGTCGCAGGTGAACTTGTAACTGTTGTCCGGATCCACCACCATGACGCCGTCGCAGTCCGGCTTTTCGCAGGGCAGTTCGCCGGGCATCACTTCGCGGTAAGTTTTCTTTTCTTCGTTTTCTGCCATAAATCCTCGCACAGCCTCAGACAAGGCTCCATTCAAAAATGACTAAAAGTTCCGTTCAAAATTTTTACTCGCCGATTTCCTTAAGATAGCGCGCCAAGGCGTCTTGCCATGTGGGCAAGGGCTTAAAGCCCGCCTCCACCAGTTTGCTCTTGTCCAGGCGACTATTGAATGGGCGAGCAGCCTTTGAGAGGCCATATTCAGTGGTCGTCACCGGCAACACCTTGGTACTCATGCCAGCCTGACGATAGATTTCACAGGTAAAGTCGTACCAGCTAATATATCCGCCTTCGTTGGTGGCATGGTAGTAACCGTACTTTTCAGTTTCGTTCATGTCGATGAGCAGACGAGCCAAATCGTAAGTGTATGTAGGGGTTCCCACCTGGTCGTTCACCACGCGAACGGTATCATGAGTCTTGCCCACGTTGAGCATCGTCTTGATAAAATTCTTTCCGTTCAGACCGAACACCCAGGCGATTCGCACAATAAAGAACTTGTCCAAGGTATTCGCCACAGCCAATTCGCCTTCCAGCTTGGTCTGGCCATAAACATTCAAGGGCTTGTAATCCTTGCAGTCAGGTTTCCAGGGCTCAGTTCCCTGGCCATCGAACACATAGTCCGTGCTGATGTAGGTCATCTTGCAACCCAGGTGATGGCAGGCGTCGGCAATATTCTGTGTACCGCCACCATTAATGCCACGAACCTTCGCCACGTTGGCCGGGTCTTCTGCCAAATCCACGGCAGTCCAGGCGGCGCAATGAATCACGGCATCCGGTTTGATTTCACTGAGGGCGCGATCCACCGCCACAGAATCCGTAATGTCAACGGAAACATAAGGCATCTTCGTTACGTCGGAACCATCCTGAACTCCGCCATATTCCGGGGCGATATCAGAGCCAAAGCCCTCGTGACCACGCTTAGCCAATTCGTTCATCACATCGTGACCCAGCTGGCCACCAACACCCGTAACGAAAAATCTCATAATGACCTCATTTTTTTTGCAAGATAAAAAAAAATGGCCCCTTACGAGGCCATTTCTTGTTTTATTAAGGAGCTCTTTTTACTTGACTCGGGCAGAGAACATGTGACCGTTGCTCTGCTTGAGCATGTACACGCCGGCACGCTGGAACTTAGCCTTAAGGGCGTCGTTCAGGGAAGTTCCATTCATCAATTCCACGGAACCCATGAGGCGACCCTGCATATCAAACACCTTGAAAGTCTTGACAGCGTTGACAATGGAGAAGTAAGCCTTGATGGCAGAAGGATCTTCGCTATTGCCATTCTGTTCTTCAGAACCCGGTTCAGCAGTGGTGAAGACCAGCTTGACGTCACTAATCTTGACTGCACCTGTAGCTTGTCCCAAATTGAAGGCAAACTGAGCGGCATCATCAGAATCTTCATCCATAGCAAAGATATATGAGTATTCCTTTTCCGTAGTGGTGATGTCAAATTCCTTAGTGGCGTATGCACCCCAGGGGTCAACGGATTGCTGGAAAGAAACTTCAATCTTGCGAGCTACATCAGCGCTAGCCTTAAAGGACAACTTGTACTTCATGCCCTTATCAAGAGCCACATTGTACTGAACAAGCTGCGGCTGGTAAGTTTCTTTACCAATAGTGGTAACGTCAACCGTAGCGGTGCCACCAGCAACAGAAGTCTTTGCAGCAGAGCCACCCCAGTTTGTACCCTGACCCAGGAACCAAGATGCATCGTTGTTTGTAGAAATCACACTGCCGCTGGGGAAATTACCATCCTTAAGAAGGTTCACTGTGGTTTCGCCAACCAATTCAAACTTGGCGACCACAGACTTTTCCTTGTCCATGGTTACAGAAATGGTTTCGGTAGAGCCGGTAGCACCACCTTCCCAGCCCACAAACTTCCAACCTTCGTTGGCTTTGGCGGTGAGCTGTACAGTTGATTTCGGAGCATAATAATTTGCACTAGGACTCTTTGTCACAGTACCTGCAGCAGCCGGAGATGCAGTTACATTGAGGGCAAGTTCATCGGCACTGCCACCGATTTTCAGCAGGTTCTTCTTAACTTT
>JAZLKH010000108.1:0-19882 GCA_045597545.1 Fibrobacter sp. | reverse complement strand
CCTTCGCTAATGGCGTCATCAATGTAACAGTCTATGTCATACTGGGTAGTCATGGTAAGAGTCTGCCTTTCAAGGATTTCCTTAGGGGTTCTACGGATACGCAATCGCTCGTAGGCGTCGCGGATGGCGCCAGTTGCGTTGCTGGGGATTTCGTCACGGCTGCCGCAGTTGTTGATGAAGTCCATCCATTCCCGCTCCCTTTCGGGGACGTCCTTGGCGGCTTCCAGCTTCGGCAGCTTGATGAAAATATAGTTCAAAACGTCGCTTACGGGCAAGGCGTCCTTGTTTCCCAGGTCGCTCTTGCGGTAGATGCCCCAGGTGTCGCGGTAGTCCTTGTTTCCATCGGTGGCGTTCTCGCAAATCCAGATGCTGTAAATCTTGGGCATGCGGTAGCGCTCCTTGAGGGAAAGTTCCTGGCGACGCTTCTTGAGCGACAGGAGTTCCTCGCGGTGGGCCTCGGCGGCCATGATGGTGCCGTACAGAACGACGCGGTCCTTGAAGTGGGTGTGGCCGAACTTCTGCATTTCAACGTCGATGTATTCACCCTTCTTGGTCTTTGCGTGTACGTCGACGCCCACAATGTCGTCGCTGGGGTAGATGACCGCCAGGTCGCGGTTCATGTGCTCTACCTCGGTAATAACATCCTCGTCGCTACGGCGAAGGACTGCGTTCAGAAAGTCCATCAGGATTTCCCTGTCCTCGAAAAGCCTGATGAAAGCCGTATTTTCCTTCGCGGAAAGGAAGGTGGAGTGCCGCAGGAGTTCTGGGATTTCCTGTTCCGGAAGGTCCTGGTTCAAAATGACGCCGAAGTCGGCTCGTGAGCCCAATGCTGTCATGGGATACCTCTTGAGTAAATGAGTTTAACGATATGGTGCCGACTTCAATTTTTCGTTGAAATCGGGAGCCCTACGTTACTCACTCAGGAAGCGCTTTCCCAGGTACCCTGCGGCGTCCTTCCTTCGGTCTAGTTGAAGGCGAAGTGCCGCGAGCAGCAAGCAGAGAGTTAATGGCCGTGCACGAATGCCGGATGAGAATGAGTTGAATATAGTAAAATTTGATTTCTATGAGTCCGGTCGCGGACGAAAACCTGTAAATTAAGTTGTACTTAAAATGCTGGCGGTATTGTGAAAAATTTTTGAAATGAGAGCGACAAAAGTTGGCTTTGAAATTGATTTCGTTTAGTTATCTGCTCAGTTCCACCACGTAGTCCGCTGCGTTCACGAAGTCTTGGGCGTGTTCGATGGCGACGACGGTGTGGCCGGCCTCGGTGAGACCTTTGATCAACTCCAGCAGGTGCTGGATGTCTACCTGATGGAGGCCGCGGGGCGGTTCGTCAAATAAGAAAAGTGTGTTGGGTGCCTTTGCGCGGGCCAGGGCGATGGAAAGGCGCAAACGGGCTCGTTCACCGCCAGACATGTGGGCGGTGGATTGTCCTAAGCGCAGGTAATCCAAGCCTGTATCTACTAGAGGTTTCAACTTGTCGGCGAAGGGTTTCATGTTGGCGAAAAGCTTGTAGGCGTTGCCAATTTCCATGTCCAGGATGTCGGCGATGGTAAGACCCTTGAATCGAATTTCCAGAACCCCATCGCGGAAGCGCTTGCCCAGGCAGACGGGGCATTCCGTTTCTTCGTAGCCGGAGGGGTCCAGAATGACGCCTTCGCCTTTGCAGTTTTCGCAGCGGCCGCCAGCAGCGTGGGTTGCGAATTTGCCGGCGGCGTAACCACGGACTTTACTCTCGGGAAGCTTTGCGAACAGGTCTCGCAGCAGGTTCCCCATGTTGATGGCGCTGAGAACGGTGCTGCGGCGGTTCCCGTGGAAATCCCCTGTGGAAAGGATGGACAGGGCATCGATGCCGAGGGAGGCGAATTCACCTGCCTTTGCGCGGACAGCCAGATTCTTGAACATGAGGGTGGATTTACCGCTGCCGCTTTGGCCTGTAATGACGCTGAATTTCTTCAGCGGGAAATCTGCGGAAACAGATTTCATGTCGAAAAGGGCAAAATCGCGAACGGGGATGGCTTTGACGACGTTCTTCGTGCCTCGTGCCTCGCACCTCGCACCTGGAACCTCGCGCCTCGTGCCTTTCAAATACTTGATCCAATTTCCCGTGGGGGAGGCGGGGTTCTTCAGGACTTCTGCTGCGGGGCCCATGAACAGCACTTCGCCACCTTTTTCACCTGCGCCAGGCCCCATTTCGATAATCCAGTCGGCCTTCTCGATAATGCCGGGATTGTGTTCAATCAGAACTAGAGTGTTTCCACGACTCTGGACTTTCTTCAGCACTTTCCAAAGGGCGTCCACATCCGTATGGTGGAGGCCGCTGGCTGGTTCATCCAACGCAATCAAAAGTCCGTTCAAATGTCCGGTAGAAAGGCTGGCCAATCGCAGACGCTGCATTTCGCCGCCGGACAGGGTTGTGCCGGAGCGGCCTGCCGTTAGGTAGCCGATGTCTAGTTCGTTTATGGCCTCGATGCGGTCCAGCAGACTATTTAGGGTAGGGAGCAGGTTTTGTTTGATGCGTCCCTCGAAGAGACCGCGGACTTTTTTCTCCAGCAGGGAGAATGGCGTGTTCAAAATCTCGGCCCAGGTAACGCCATCGATGGTTGCGTTGAGAAATTCCTTTTTCAAACGCAGACCGCCACATTCGGGGCAGTCTACGTTGTTTTCTTCATCAACGTCTGCGTTCGTTCCCGTAAGGGAACTGTCTACGACGCCTTTACCTCCACAGCAGGGGCAAGCAGCCGTTCTAGAGTACGGTGAAAGATCTGTTGCGTCCAGCGCCTTTGCCATATCGGGAGTCCCGTGTTCCTTACAGCAAGGAACAGTACTGAATTCAACTCGCGTACCGTTCTCGTCCAGCGTCAGGTGCGAATGTGTCAGTCTCAAAACTCCATCTACCGCTTCTGCAATTCGGGTGCGGGTGTTCTCGCGGACAATGACGCGGTCCACCACAATAAAGAATTCCTTGGGGCAGATTTCTCGCTCGGCGTCAGTCAGGTCGGCAAGGGAGTAAACTACTCCGTCGGCTATGGCGCGGGTGTAGCCTTGTGCCAAGAATACAGCGGACAACTTGTCCAGCGACTGGCCGGCGCTTTTCTTACCCGCGGCGCTCTTGCCTCCTGCGACATCCCCACTACCGGTGCTCACACGTGCAAAAAACTGCAGCTTGCTTCCTTCAGGCAAACTAGCTATTTGCCGGATGATTTCTTCCCGGCTGGTGCTTTCCATGGGGCTGCCGCAAACAGGGCAGGCCGGTTTCGCAAAGGCCGCGAACAAAGTACGCAGGGCGCTGTCACATTCGGAAATACTTAATGCGTAAGCCTTGGCAGGAGCTTCGCCATGGCTAGGTCCAATGGCGAGACTTGCGGATAAACCTTCGGCGCTGTCCAGGGGAATGTTTCTGCGACCACCCAGCAGTTCGCAGGCGAATGGCGACAATGTTTCAAGGTAACGTCGCTTGGATTCCCCATGCAAAGTGTCCAAGACCAGTGTGGATTTTCCACAACCGGAGGGGCCGCATACGACGGTAATCTTTCCCAACGGGAACTGGGCGTCCACATTCTTCAGGTTGTGGAGCCTACATCCGCGAAGAGAAATGAAATCTACCATAACCAGAATCCTAAAACCTTAAACCTGAAACCTTGAGTCCCGAACCTCAAGCCTCGAACCTCGAGCCTATCATTCCTTAATGGTGAATCTCAGTTCGCCGAAGGGCGTGTTGAAGTCCTTGTTCTCCAGGTTGTTCTTGTCTATTCCGCCAAAGACCCTGTAGCCGCCACCGATAGATATCTCAAGCATCTTGGTGATGCGGTAGTTGAAGTGGGCCGCGGCGTCCGTCACAAAGAAGTATTCCGAGGATTCCACGTTCTTGTCGGTGTTGTCGTTCAGGGCGCCGATAGCGCCGCCGCCAATTTGGATGGGGAAGGAAATGGAAAAGTTGTCGACGCGGATGGGGAAGAGCTCCGCAAAGGCGCCGAAGGCCCGGTAGCTGATCATCTGCTTATGGTCGACATTGCGGTTGCGAACGTCGTCAATGGTAGAAGAAACCCAAAGGCCGCTGGTCACAAGGGGGATTCGCTCCAAACCGATGCGAAGGTTCATGAAGATTGTGCCGTCGTCGGTAATCATGGAGTTGCCGCCGCTAATGCCGAAAATGGCCTTAAGGCCGTCCTTCTTTTCTTCTTCGGGGGTGAATTGGCGGGTGCGCAGTTCAGCAAAACTGCCGGTTGCGAAAATCAGCACCGTGAGAATGGCTGTGATGACCTTACTTGCTTTCGTCGATTGAGCTGTCATGAACGTCCTCCAGGGTTGCTTCCCAGTTCCATTTCTTTTCCTTCGCCTGTGTCCAGCAACAAATGGTCCAGACCAGGCTGTTTCCGCACAATATGATTGTCCAGATTCCAAAAACCAAGAACAGGAGCAGGGGAATAAAGGCCAGTGAACCGTAGAAGATGGACATTCGGATGACCATGGCGGTCTGGATGAACATCAGAATCTTTACGTAGATGTTGATGGCCATCCAGGAAATCAGGGCGGACATCAGGGAAACCAGGACCAGTTTACGTTTTGTGTAGGGCTTAGGCTTGTTCTTGGGGCGCGCAGGCAAGGCGTACAACATCAGGAAAATCAGCAAAATTGCCGCAGTATGGAAGGCGAAATACCAGAAAGCGGTAATCAAGGTCTTTAATGTGTCCGGCGAAAAGTGCAGTCCGTCGATGATGATTACGGACAGGACGCTTTGAACGTGGTTTACAAATCCCGCAAACATGCCGATGATGCCAGCCACGATCAACAGGAACGGGGTGTAAATCTGGGTCTGGCGGAGCAACGTTCTCGAGGTTTTGTTCTCCCAAACCACGTTGAAGTTGGTCTCGAGGCTACCGAACGCCAAGATGAACGTGACAAAAAGGCCTATGGCGCCAATGAAACCCAGTTTGCCGATGGGGATATGTTCCGCGTTCTTGACAATGGCGATGAGGGGGTCGATTGGCCAATCCAGGTTCAGCATGTCCAGTAGCATGGGCAGGTAGTCAGACATGAAGTGGCCAAAGCCGACAGCCAGCGTGATGGAAGTGAGCAAAATGAGCAGGGGAACCACAGCCACCAGGGTGGTGTAGGTCAGGGATGCTGCTCGGGTCATGCCGTGATAATACAGGAATGACTTTCCTGTTATGATGATAATCTTTACAAAATCTGGAGAGCGGGCTGCGATTCCATCGAACAGCCATTCCCAGGAGAATTTATTCCACCAATCACGCATTTGTGGGCGAAAGATAGAAAAAAGGAGGTGGACGTTGGTAAAATGGCCTGCATTTGAACTTTGGACAATGCCGAAATGCCCTTTTTGTGTCAAAAAAAGAGGTTTGTAAAATAAAAGTTGTTACCCTGCAATGGGTTACGCTCTACTTAAGGGAAATTAAATGTAGACTTTTTAAAACAAAAATTACGTCTACATTTGTTAATTTTAGTTAAATTTTTAAAATAATGTGGACAATTTATAAATTTTTTGGTTATATTTGGATAAGGGCGACGGACTTGGTGTGCCGTTGTCCTTGGACTACGCAAAGGAGTGATTGGGTGCTCTTTTCGTAAAGTTCTAGATTAGATTAGGATTGAAAGAAGACGATTGGAGGTCTTTTATGGGATGTAAATCTTTTGCTGCTGTGATAACAGCCCTTGCTTTCGGCCTGGCGGCTCAGTCTTTTGCCGCCCCCAAACAGATGGAAAATTTGAGCCGCGGTCTCCTGGTTTCCAATGTCGGTTCCGGAACCTTGGTTAGCTGGCGCCTCTTGGGCACTGAATCCCCTACAACCGAGTTCAATCTTTATCGTGATGGAACAAAAATTGCCTCCATCAAGGGTAACGAAGGCACCAATTATCTTGACAAATCCGGCAAGACCACTTCAAAGTACGAAGTTTCCGCGGTGGTTGACGGTAAGGAAGGTGCAAAGTCCGATGTTTCCGTGGTTTTGGACCAGACTGTTGCGAATTCGGGTGTCTCTGTCCCTTTCAAGACCATCAAGCTGCAGCCTCCTGCAAATCAGACCATGCCCAATGGCGAAGTTTGCACTTATACTCCTAACGATGCAAGCGCAGCCGACCTGGATGGGGATGGCGAATACGAAATTATCCTGAAGTGGGATCCTTCCAACGCCCACGATAACTCCCAGACCGGCTATACGGGCACTGTTTTTATTGATGCCTACAAGCTGGATGGCACCCGCCTGTGGCGCATTGACCTTGGACCGAACATCCGTGCGGGCGCTCATTACACCCAGTTCCAGGTTTACGACTATGATGGCGACGGCAAGGCCGAAATGATCGTGAAGACTTCCGATGGTACTATCGACGGCAAGGGCAAGGCCATTGGCGACAAGTCCAAGGTTTATCGCGATGGTAATGGCTTGGTTCTTACGGGGAACGAATTCCTGACGGTTTTCCGCGGTGTCGATGGCGCAGCCGTTAGTACCATTAATTTCGTTCCTCCCCGCAACATCCTGAAGTCCGAAAAGGGCAAGAACGGTGCTGGCTACTGGGGCGATAACTACGGTAACCGTAGCGAACGCTACATTGCCGCAACCGCCTATCTGGATGGTGTGCATCCCAGTGCAATCTTTATCCGCGGTTATTACTCTTCCTCATACGTTGTGGCCTACGACTTTGACGGAACCACTCTAAAGCAGCGTTGGTTCCATAAGTCTGAAAATCCGGGCCAGGGCCTTTACGAAGAAGGCAACCACAATATTACCACCGGCGATATCGATGGCGACGGCTACGATGAAATTGTCTTTGGTGCAGCCTCCCTGAATCATGACGGTACCTTGCGCTACCGTACTGGCCTTGGTCATGGCGATGCCGGTCACTTGGGTGATCTGGATCCGGATCGTCCGGGCCTTGAATTCTTCGGCGTCCAGGAACATACTAACGCTCAATGTACCGACGACCTTCGCGATAAGGACGGAAAGATTATTTACTGTAGCCCTCAGGGCGGTAACGATAACGGTCGCGGTATTGCTGCCGATATCGACTCCACTCATCGCGGCTATGAATTCTGGTCTTCTAAGGGTGGTGGACTTCACACCATCAAGGGTGATGTCCTTGGTACTCCCGCCCTTGCCATGAACTTCCGCATCTACTTTGATGGTGACGCATACGATGAACTGCTGGATGGCGGCTATGTGACCAAGTACGATCCCATTGCGAAGAAGGCTAATGTCTATTTCGATGGTCCGGGTGCCTTGAAGGCTGCTGGCTGTAACGGCACCAAGAATACTCCGTCCCTGGTGGCAGACCTCTTCGGTGACTGGCGTGAAGAAATGGTACTCCGTAAGGATGGCGATCCTACCACCTTGTACATTGTCTCTACTCCGGTGACCTCTCCTCATCGTGTTTACACCCTGATGCACGATCCGATTTACCGTACCGCAATTGCCTGGCAGAACACTGCTTACAACCAGCCGCCGCACCTCGGTTACTACCTGCCGGATATGGTCAAGAACTTGAAACAGCCTGAAATTCAAGTGGTGGGCGAGCCCATTGTTTCTGTTCCCGACGAAACTGAAGGTTTCCCTGTTGTTAAGGATGGTAAATCGTCCTTGGAAATTTGCAAGCCTGTAGAATTCGATGGATTTGTATGCCAGACCGATAATGCGGGCTTCGAACAGGATGGTTTCTTCAACTTTGCAAATTCTATTTCCAGTTACGGTGTGTGGGAAATCTTCTCTCCCAGCGATGCAAAGACGACTTTGACCATTCGCTTTGCTAACGGTGGTTCGGCAAACCGTAACATGGCGCTCTCTGTGAACGGTAAGTCTGCAGATGTTGTTGAATTTGCTGCAACTGGCTGGACCACTTATAAGGATGTAGCTGTAGATGTGGCCTTGAAGGCTGGCAAGAATACAATCAAGCTTACTTCCATGACTTCCGATGGCGGCCCCAATGTGGACCAATTCACCTTTGCCATGGATGGCGTTGAAATCTATGACGGTCAGACGGTTCCCGTAATTCCCGCAGATACGACCGGCGGAGAAACTTTTGTTGCTCCCGTGGGTGTTGCGAAGGTGAACGCCTATGATCCTTACACCGGAGTTCTTCGCAGTAACATTGCCGGTGATGCCCAGGTAATCGTCTATGACATGCGTGGCCAGGTGGTAGGTAGCATTTATACCAGCATTTCCGCTGGCGAAAACATGGTGGTCATTGACCGAGAAATGCTGCCGCAAGGCAAGTATGTCGTGAAGGCTTCCGTGAATGGAGTCACTGTCTCAAGGAATGTTTTCTCTTTAAAAAAATAAGGAATGTTTAACGCCATCCCGAGGATGTTCCCTCGGGCTTTGGCGTTTTTGAAAGTTTGGGTACGTTTATGAAAAAAGGATTCTTCAACAAGTTTTGGCAGGGAGCCGTAGCGGCTTCTATGCTGGCCGCTCCTGCGGCAAATGCAGTGGTGACCATCTACATGCTGGGTGACTCCACCATGCAGGACTGGGCTGCAGGTTACTGCCCTAAGCAGGGCCAGGGCCAGGATTTCCACTACTGGTTTGACGTGAACAAGGCTGTGGTGGTGAACCGCGGTCAGGGCGGCATGTCTCTTGGCGGTGGCGGCCTTGATAAAAAAGGCAATACCGCTGTGGGCTACTATGACATGTTTTGGAAACATGGCTGCACTTCTGGAAGCAACTGCATTGCGGACAAGGTAAAGTCCGGCGACTATGTGGTCATCCAGTTTGGCATTAACGATGTCAGCTACAGTAACGAGGATTTCTTTGCTTCCAACATGACGAAGCTTGTGAACGAAGCCAAGGCAAAGGGCGCTTATCCTATTATCATGAGCCCCATCCGTCGACTTTATTACGATTCTCCTACGGCAATTCACAATAGCTATCGCGGCTACCCGGCACTTTCCATGAAGCTTGCGCAGGACTTGAATGTGCCCGCCATTGACATGAGCGAATGGGTTGCCAACTATATGATTTCTGTGGGCGAACAGTATTCGGCCCAGTTCATTTTCAACTATGCCACAAAGGCTGAATACAGCAACCTCGGTGGCGACCAGGCGGACCAGGTGCATTTGCAGATGAATGGCGCCAATGCCTTTGGACGTATCATTACCGAACAGATGCGCGCCCATAAGGATCCTATCGTCAAGAAATTGGGCGATTACATGGCTCCCATGTACCAGGTGGACGTGAAGGTTTCTCCTGAAGGTTCTGCCGAAGCCACATCCCTCAGCGCCTATTATCCTTCTGGCATGAACGTGATGCTAAAGACCATTCCCAAGTCTGGCAAGAAGTTCCTGGGTTGGTATGACGGCAACGGAAACAAGGTCAGCGGCAATTCTGTTTCTACAGTGATTTCTCCTTACATTCATACCTTCAAGATGGGGACTGCATCTACTCAGTACACGGCTGTCTATGAAGGTGGTACTCCTCAGAAGTATACTGGCGATGGTAAGGCACTGACCAGTTTCCCCAAGGAAACTCCCAAGAGTCTTGCTGATGTGACCTTTGAACCGTTCACTCCTATGGAAGGCAGCACCGAAACTTCTGTCGCCGTCGACAAGGACATCAAGAAGTATTTTGATGCATACAAGCCCGATGCTGGTGATGGTTATTCCGAAAGCAACTGGGCTCATACCGGTGACGGCTTCTTTAACTTTGCCAACAGTTCCACCTCTTTCGGTACTTACAAGATGAAGTTCCCGGGTGCAGGTTACGTGACTCTGGCCGTACGCTACGCAAATGGTGGCACTACCGATCGTATGTTCAATGCCTACTTGGATCACGATTACTATGTAAGCGCTCCTCCGACCGGTGGCTGGGACAAGTGGGATACCGCTTATGTGGTGATGGATGCTCCCATGGGCGAAACTGATTTGAAATTCATGTCCATTACATCTGATGGCGCTCCCAACATTGACGCCTTTGGCTTCAGCCTGGATGGCGTCTGCCGCGTCAGCGAAGGCTGCCCGGAAATCGAGCCTGAAATTCCTGCAGATACCTCTGAGGAAGATTCCACCTCGGCCCTCCGCGTTACCGCACCTTCCTTCAGCGTGTCAAGCCTAGCCGAAGTCAGCATCTTTGACGTGCAGGGTAAGCTTGTCGCTCGCCGCCAGATGAATGTGGCTGACCGCCTCTCGGCACCTCAGCTGAACGCCTTGGTAAAGTCTTCTGGCCTCTATCATATTGTCATCCGCAAGGGAAGCCAGGTGAAGCACCAGACCTTGGCCAAGACTAAGTAGGAGCAGTTATGAAAATTTCAAGTCTGCTTAAGTATGCCGCCACTGCCGCTGTCTTTGCCGGCGTGGCTGTCGGCGATACAACTTCCTTTACCATCCATGTGATTGGCGACTCCACAGTTTGTAACTACAAGGAAAGCGCCTATCCGCAGACGGGATGGGGCCAGGTGATTGCTCCGTTCTTTGACGATGCCCGCGTAAAGGTCATCAACTACGCCATTGGCGGCCGCAGCTCCAAGTCTTTCATCAACGATGGTCGCCTGACCGAAGTGCTGAACAACACTCAGCCCGGCGACTACATCTTCGTGCAGATGGGCACCAACGACCGTGACTACTCCAAGGCCGACCGCTATGTTCCCATTGACTCCAGTGCCTACTGGTTCCAGAAGTACGTGGATGGCGCCAAGAGCAAGAACGCTCACATTGTGCTCATGAGCCCTTTAATGCTGAACACTTACCCGCGTAATGTGTTCGACAACAATCTGACGGACGCTTCTCACAAGGGTAAGGAATATCCGGTGAAGGATGTCATTAAGAGCGTTGCAGAAAAGAACGGCGTACCCTTTGTGGATCTTACCACGAAGACTTATGATTTGTACAAGCAGCTGAGTTCTGCGTACATTTCCCGCTACGTCTTCAAGATGTTCTTGCCGGGTGAATATCCCAACTATGCAGGTGGTGTAACAAATGACGGTACAACCCATTTCCAGGAATCGGGTTCCGTGGTTCACGCCCAGCTCATTGCAGAAGGCCTGCGTGAAAATCTGAACAATTCCAAGGTGAATTCCTCTGAAAAGGCTGCCTTGACTACTTTGGTTGGCGCACTTGCTCCTACCTATAAGTTGACTGTGAAGGCCAATATTTCGGGCAGCGGCTTGATTACCCACAATCAGTATCTGCCGGGTGGCGCCGCGTTGAACCTTCACGTTTCTCCGGGCAGTTTTGGCAAGAAGTTCCAGTATTGGGCTGACGATGACTGCAAGAAGGTGACTGCGGATTCCAACTACTACAAGGTGAAAATGCCTTACCGCGATATCACCTATACCGCTATTTTTGAAGGCGGTGCCCAGTGCGTCACGACGGCTCACGGCAGCGAAAACCTGCCTGTGGCAGGTTCCAGTTCCAGCGTTGCCGACGGCCCTGCATCCAGCAGTAGCGAGGTGGTGAAGTTTGAAATCCTTAAGGGAACAGCTGATTGGCCCAGCGTAAGCGATCTGGCCTATCCCAGCATTGGCGATGATTCCCAGGGATGGACCGAGGCAAATCACGTAGGCTTTGAAGGGAAGGGCTTCTTTAACTTTGACAATGCGGTAGGCCGCTATGCAACCTACAAGATGACCTCCTACCAGTCCGCTTCCAATGCCAGGATGTTTATCCGCTACTGCAACGGAAAGACGACCACAAGCAAGATGAGCGTCCAGGTGGATGCGAAAACCTACGAAGTGGAATTCCCGCCCAGCGGCTCCTGGGACAAGTGGGATACGGTCTATGTGGATGACGTGTGGCTGGACGCCTGCGATTTTGACCTGAAATTTACGGCACTTACATCCGACGGTGGCCCAAACGTTGATGTGGTTGGCTTTGATATCAAGGATGTTTATCGTATTGGTGCGGAGCCTGCTGCAGATACAACGACCGAGGCTCCTGAAAGTTCCTCTGGCTCTGCAGATAGTACCCAACAATTTGTTGCGCCCACGGTAAATTTTGCAAAGGCTCAAATTGATGGCGTTCGTTGGACTGTTCAGACCCGTGGCGGCTTTATGAATGTTCGCGTGATGAACGCCTTGGGCAAGGTTGTTGCTGGCGAATCCCGCTATGTTTCTGCCGGTACTGCAGAACTGTTGCAGAATGGCTCGAAGCTTCCGAGAGGCAATTATTTTGTACGTGTTTCCATCGATGGAGCTGTTGCGGCGCAAACTACTTTGCGTAAATAGTGACCGTTCTAGAAATACCACCAACACCCAAAAAACGTCTCTACTTTGCAGGGACGTTTTTTGTATGTGAGGTAAATCAAAAAATGTGGACTTTTTTATATAAATTTTTGTCTACATTTAACCTTTTTATCTATATTATACATGGAATTAGTTTAATGCAAGTTTGCCCTATATGATTAATCTTTTTGAATATCTCAATTATCGCGACTTCTTGAAAGATGCTTACGAAGAACGCCATGCAGGTGACTGGCGTTTTAGTCATCGTTACATCGCAGACAAGGCTGGTTTCGACGCCTCCATGTTCAATAAGATTTTGCAGGGCAAGCGCAATCTGACGCCGCGTCTGGTTTCTGTCTTTGCCGATATTTTCTGCCGTGACGAACGCGAAAAGAAATACTTTGCCGATATGGTTGCCTTCAACCAGGCAAAGAACCATTCCGAAAGCCGTCAGTTCCTTGAAAAGCTTGTGGCTACCAAGGAATGCAAAGTTGAAAATGTTGCAAAAGACCAGTTTGAATATTTCGACAATTGGTATCACGCTGTTATCCGCGAATTGGTGACCTTCTACCCTTATGTGGGCGACGATGCTGCCTTGGGCCTCATGGTGCGCCCGCCTATTACAGCAAGCCAGGTGAAGTCTTCCATTGCTCTTCTTGAACGCCTTTCCATGATTCGCAAGAATCCCGAAACTGGTTTTTATGAACAGACTCAGGGCTTGATTTCTAGCGGAAGCGAATCCTACAGCACCGCTGTCAATTCCTACATCCAGCAGAACTTGATTGTGGCTCAAGATGCCATGGATCGCTTTAATCGCAACGAACGCAACCTGTCTACGCTGGCCTTCGGCTGCGACGAAAATACTTATCAGGAATTGGTGGAGATGGTTCGCAGGTTCCGTCGAGAAATTCTTGCCAAGGTCGGCCAGTGCCAGAAACCTAATCGCGTATTTCAGCTGGGAATGCAGCTGTTTCCCCTGAGTGACCCCTATCCGCCTCCTCAGCGTAGAGGCCGCAAGCGTCGCATTCGCGGTGCAGAGGGTACAAATCCTGTCGAAGGTTCCGAAGTAGAAAACGAGGAGGGCGAAGATGCTTAAAGTGAATCCGAAGACTTCCTTCGCGAAGATGATTTTGAAAACGTCAGCCGTAGCCTTCGCTGGAATCCTTTCTGCGGCGACGTTCTTTGGCTGCTCCAACGACAGTGGCAAGGTGGCGGGCGGTACTGAAGCGGAATCCACTATCGCCTCTACGGTTGCCCTGCAAATTCAACTTGCCGATGGGTCCCCTGCGGCTGCGGCTCGTGTTCGCATGCTGCCCGATTCCTACATGGCTGCCGCCGACTCCGTTGTCGATTGGAGTGTGGCCGATGAAGAAGGCTATATAGAATTTAATGATGTAGAACCGGGCTCTTATACCATCGAAGCTCGCCGCACCGGCGATGGCGAGGCTCTCGGAGCGATTACCTATTTGACGTACGATTCGGAAGGAACTTCCGTGTCCGATTCCGTGAAGCTGGACACTTTGACCTATATCGAGGGTTTTGTGGCCAAGGACCAGGGACCTGTGGTGTTGCGAATCGCTGGCCTGGACCGCTATATTGAACCTGATGAGCGAGGTTACTTTGTGATTGACAGCATTCCGGCTGGCAGTTACGAAATAGTCGTCGAAAGCTTGGATGACCATGAAATGTCTACGGTTTCGACTCAAAGCGGAGATACCTTGCTTCTGGCGGATTCCACCGTATTCCAAAAACAGGATACTTCGGTTTTCTCTAAGAATTGGAAGGATCATGATGCCCTAATCGCAAGCGTTGACGGCTACGCGGTTGGTGTTCGCGGAGGTGCCGGCCCGGTGGGCGAGTCCGGTAACGTCGGTGAAATTTGCGTGGTTACCACAACGAACGACTACCTGATTATCGAAGATACCACGTTTGTAGACGACACCACCATGACGGTGACGACAAATGCTGTTGTTGCTCCAGGGTCACTTCGCGAATGTGCCACCAAGGACACCTCTGTTTGGATTGTCTTCGAAAAGAGTGGCGCCTATAATCTACAGTCTCCTCTTCGCATAACCTCCAACAAGACCATCGATGGTCGCGGTCGAGATATCCGTATAACGGGCATGGGCATCTTGACCAATGAAAACAGCAACCTGATTTTTGAAAATATCAAGTTTGTGGACCCGGCCATTACCGTGCAGGATACAACCAGTCGAAGGGCGCTCTCTATTCACAACCTCACCAGTTACGTTTGGGTGGATCATTGCACCTTCGAGGAATATCCCCTGATTGAGTTGGATGTCAAGCGCGGTTCCAGCCACGTGACGGTTTCCTGGAGCCGTTTTGAAAACGCCCAAACGGGAATCCTGTTTGGCATGCCTGCCGATGTATTTGTGGATACGGCGCAGACCTTTACCATGCACCACAACTATTTCGCCAACATGAGCTACAGCGGTGTGTATGCCCGCGGTGGAATGTTGCATGCCTATAACAATGTGTTTGCGGATCTTCGCTATGCCGCCGTGGAGTGCTCCGATTCGGCTAGCTGCCTAATTGAAAATAACGTCTTCGATACCGAAGTTCCGGTTTCGCTCTATCGACTTTACAATGTCGAAGATGGATCCCCTGTGGCGGAAACCTTAGGCTTTGCCAAGATTACTGGCAGCTGGTTTGCAGGCGCGGGCTCCGATGAGTTTGACGACGCCAACGGGTATGTTCCCGATTACACCTACGAAATCGACTTTGCTGATGTTGCCCTGGCCAGGATAGTCAAGGATCGCAGTGGCACCCGTTAATTTTGTATAATTAAGGCCATGAAAACGAAACTGCCCGCATTTCTCCTGATGGCCGCAATCCCTTGCTCCATTTTCGCCTATGTCAAGGTGGCGGCCCTTAGTGGATCCGAACTCCTTGGCGTTGTGGCGTCCATGGCGCTTTTCATTTTTTTGTTCTTTTTACTGGCGAAGTTTTTCAATTCTCGTAGCGAAGGTGCAGACGGGGCGCCCGCAGTAAGCGCCTTGGATGAAATCGATGAAGCTCGTAAGTTGGCCGCTCAGCTGGGAAAAGTGGCTGACGAGGCTGAAAAGCAAAAGAAATCTGTTGAAGCAAACAAGAAATAAGGTGAAGTTGGCATGCTATTTGCATGCTTTCTTTGTTTAAACATTGAAAAAGGATGCTGTGTCATCCGTTTGTCAGAGGAATTTATGACCGCAAAATTTATGACAGAAGAATTGAAATCTGCCCTTGAGCTTGTAAAAAAGACGCTTAAGGAAGTTCGCCTTTACAACCATGCTTCGGCTCTTTTGAACTTTGATCAGCAGACCATTTGCCCATCCAAGGCCATGTCGGAGCAGGGGGAGGTGGACGCGTTCCTTTCCAACAAGGCCTTTGTACTTCAAAAGGACGAAGCGTATATTGAGGCTTGCAAGTACATCTACGACCACCGTGACGAAATCACCGCAGATGTCAGTGGCGACGCGATTGCCGCGGAATTCGACGTCGTGTTGGCGGAATCCCTCCATCGCGATTACATCCGCGAAAAGAACATCACCCCTGAAATGCAGCACGAAGCATCCCTGGTCTACAACCGCGCCTTTGTAAATTGGCTGGATGCCAAGAAATCCGCCGACTTCAAGATTTTTGCGCCTAGCCTCAAGGAAGTCCGCGACGTGCAGCTTCGTCAGGTTTCCCTCAACGAGGAACGTAAGCCCAATGTCTACGACACCATCTTCGACGGCTACGAACGAGGCCTTTCCTGCGAGGACTTGGACAAGGCATTCAATCGCTGCAAGGAACGCCTGGTGCCGCTGCTGAAGCGCATCAAGGCGAGCAAAAAGAAAATCCGCACTGATTTCCTCAGCCGCCCCGTCTCTGACGAGGCCCAGAAGAAAATGGCGGAGTATCTGCTGAACGTCATCGGCTTTGACTTTAGCCGCGGCGCCTTCACCACATCGGAACATCCCTTTACAACGGAGCCGGGCAAGGACGATGTCCGCGTCACGACCCACTACTATCCCAACGCCTTCTATTCCAATATGTTCAGCATTATCCACGAAGGCGGACACGCTCTCTTCGAACAGAATCAGCCCCGAGAAAACTTCGATCACTTTATCGAATACAACAAGACCATGGGCATGCACGAAAGCACCAGCCGATTCTACGAGAATCGCATTGGCCGCAGCAAGGAATTCATTCACCTGATTTATCCCAAGGTCTGCGAAATCTTCCCCGAGGTGATGCACGATGTAAGTGAACGAGAACTCTACGAGGCTATGAACATCGTGGAGCCCAGCTTCATTCGCACCGAGGCCGATGAATTCACCTACACCTTCCACGTGATTATCCGCTACGAAATCGAGAAGATGATTGTTGGCGCGGGTTCCGCTAGCGAAGGTGCCGCCGCTGCCGCTACACCTGCGGTTATCGAAGAACTTCCAAAAATTTGGAACGATAAGTACGAGGAGTACCTTGGCATTCGTCCCGCAAACGATAGGGAAGGCATTCTCCAGGATGTACACTGGACTTCTGGCTTTGGCTATTTCCCCACATACGCCCTGGGCAACATGTACAATGCCATGTATTACAACAAGATGAAGACCGAGTTCGATTTGGATGCAGCCGTACTTGCAGGTGACTTCAAGAAAATCAACGGCTGGATGACCGAGAACGTGTGGTCTCGCGCCGACCGCGATGCCCCCAAGGACTGGATTAAAAAAATCACCGGTCGCGATTTCACGGCCGATGACTTCCTGGATTATCTCGAGAAAAAGTACAGCGAGATTTACGAACTGTAAAAGACGCCGTTTTTACAGGCATTCCCTGATGGCGCGAGACAGCTGGTCTGCGCAGGAGGTGGGCTTACCGTTGCAGACGTTCCCTTCGAGAATGTCTGCAATTTCTTTCATGTCCTTGCCTTCGCAGAGCTTGCCGATGGCGCGGAGGTTGCCGTTGCAGCCGCCTTCGAATTTCAGATTGTACATCTTGCCATCTTCGTAGTCGAAGGTGATTACTTGGGCGCAGGTGCCGCTAGTCTTGTAGATCTTTGTATTCATATATTACCTCGTGCGTACAAGATAATAAAATAATGAAATGTTCTGAGAGGGGCGACTTGCACGGTGCAGGCTAAATAGCAAAATATGGGCGAAAAGGCAAGTTTAGTGCTGTTCCGATTTGGAATGAATTTGAAAAGATATTTTAACAAATTGCTGGTTTCTTGAAAACGGACTTCGTAACTTAAGAATAACGGGATGTAAACAATCAAAAATGGAGGTGTACCATGAAGCCGGTAATGAAAATTCTCGTTTTGACGTTGGCACTTTTGGTGACGTCGAGCTTTGCGTCTAGTAAGGTGAAATCCAAATTAGGCGACTTGGATCTGACGAAACAGAAGAACGGCGGCGAGGTCGTTTGCACAGCAAGCTTTAATGACGAAATGACACTTCTGAAGGAGGCTTCGCTGGAGGCACTTGTCAAGGCCAGTTGTGGTCAGGGATGGGTAGCCAAGTCTAAGATTGAGTTCGTTGCCAAGGGACCTGGTGATAAAACCATCGGTTTCGAGGACGTTCAGATTTACACCTGGATCGACAATCCGTCGGCCTTTGAAATCTTTGCGGACAATATCGAGGACTTTGAAATGGTTAGCATCGATCGGGATTTCAGGGAATACTTGCAACACACCCTGGATCGTGAGCAGATGGAAATGGGACACGCCGAAAACTAGAGCGGAGCCTGTGATTTTACAATAAACTCCCGAGCGTTATGCTTCGGGGGTTTTCTTTATGTCTGGCAGGCGTATTTGTTTAACTCGTTGATACTCAATTAGTTAGCTTGAAAATTAAGTTTTTTTACGTTTTTTGCCTATTTTAAGGAAACCTTATTTTTTGTTGAACCACCGGTGGCCGTCTTTGAAATTGGGGGCAAAATACTATCTTTGGCCTTGTAATCTTATAAGGAGCAACTAATGCTTAAGTCTACACTGCAACAGACTGACAAGGCAATCTTCGACATCATCCAGGAAGAAGCTGAACGTCAGGAATACGGCATCGAATTGATCGCCTCCGAAAACTACACCTCCAAGGCTGTTATGGAAGCCATGGGTTCCGTTCTCACCAACAAGTACAGCGAAGGCTACGTTGGCAAGCGCTACTACGGTGGTAACGAAGTGATCGACAAGATGGAAGCTCTCGCCATCGAACGTTGCAAGCAGCTCTTTGGTTGCGACCACGCAAACATCCAGCCCCTTTCCGGTTCTCCGGCAAACGCTGCTGTTTACATGGGCGTCCTCAAGCCGGGTGACAAGGTCCTTGGCCTCAAGCTCGACCACGGTGGACATCTTTCTCACGGTCATCCGGTGAACTTCTCCGGCATGCTCTACAACTTCGTCCAGTACGAAGTGGATAAGGAAACTGGCCGCATCGACATGGACAAGGTCCGTGAAATCGCTCTTAAGGAAAAGCCCCGCATGATCCTCGCTGGCTTCTCCGCATACAGCCGCAACCTGGACTGGAAGAAGTTCAAGGAAATCGCCGACGAAGTTGGCGCTCTTACCATGGCAGACATTTCTCACGTTGCTGGCCTCATCGCTGGTAAGGCTATCGAATCTCCGGTTCCTTACTTCGATATCGTCACCACCACCACCCATAAGACTCTCCGCGGTCCCCGTTCTGCAATCATCATGTGCAAGGACAAGATGATCAAGAAGATCGTCAAGGGAGAAGAAAAGGAAGTCTCCCTGCCCAAGGCTATCGACGCAGGTCTGTTCCCGGGTATGCAGGGTGGCCCCCACGACCACATCAACGCTGGTAAGGCAGTTGCATTCCTCGAAGCTCTCCAGCCGGAATTCCAGACCTATGCCCAGAACATCATCAAGAACGCAAAGGCCATGGCCGACGAACTGATGAAGCTCGGTTACAAGATCATTTCCGACGGTACCGACAACCACCTCATGGTTGTGGACATGACCTCCAAGGGTATCGGTGGTAAGGATGCCGAAATCGCAATGGAAAAGGTTGGCATCTCCTGCAGCCGTTCTACCATTCCGTTCGACACCCGCAAGCCCATGGATCCGTCCGGCGTACGTCTTGGCACCGCTGCCATCACTACCCGCGGCTTCGACGAAAACGATTCCCGTCTCGTAGCTCAGATCATCGACCGTTGCATCCAGAACAAGGACAACGAAGAAGGTCTCAAGGCTATCCGTCAGGAAATCATCGAACTCTGCAAGAAGCACCCGCTTTACGCTTAAGAGTCCGCTCTCGCTCACGCAAAAAACGATCGGTTAATCCCGGTCGTTTTTTTTTGTACAAAGAAAACCACCCGCTAGTGTGCCGGTGGTGATTTTTTTTTTCAAGGGGAGGGGATGTTTTTGTATTGTTCGCTCAAGTAGTGCTTTGACGGAACGATAACTATCAAAATTTTGATAAAAATATCAAAAAATGCGAAAAAATGGCCGTTTTTTGCGAAAAGGTTGACTTTGTTTTTTTTTTTTTACATTTAAGTTTGGGTAAGAAAAACAACACTAAAATGGAGAAATCTTGCTATGAAACGTATGTTTGAATTTGCTTTAGCACTCTCTGCGGCTTTGGTTTTGGCTGCTTGCTCTAGCTCTGCACCACAACCTGTTCAGACTGGCTTTACCACAGTCACGACGCCTGCTTCTGAACTGGAAGAACTCAAGCTTTACCTTGAAGACCAGGGCGTGCCTTGCGGCATTGGCATG
>JAZLKH010000107.1:0-6040 GCA_045597545.1 Fibrobacter sp. | reverse complement strand
CTTGGCGGCATGACTTCTCAGTCCGCCTTCTCCACCGCTGGTGCAGCAACCTTCATCCAGAAGTTGACCCGTGTCGTTGCCGTTATCTTCTTCATCGTTGTGATTGGCCTCGGCCTGATCGTTGCTAAGCAGGATCAGACTGTTGAAGAATCCGCCATGCAGAAGGCAACCCGCGAAAACGCCGCTCAGCAGGCTCCGGCCATGCCGGCCTTGCCCGCTAACTTTGGCGCACCGGCTGCAGTTGAAGCCGCTCCGGCAGCAGAAACTCCCGCCGCCCCTGCACCGGCTGCCGAGTAATTAAGGTTTCGAAAGAAGCTTAGTGATTCAACCGAATCTGGCAGTAGTCAATGACTACAGGAGCAATGCTTCAAAGCCTCGGTTGACATCGCACGCGGTCGTGGTGGAATTGGTAGACACGCTAGCTTGAGGTGCTAGTGGGAGCGATCCCATGACAGTTCAAGTCTGTCCGACCGCAGTAGAAAGTCCAGTCTTACGACTGGGCTTCTTTTTTTGTTCGTAGTTACTAAATTTTCACCGTAATTCGCGGGATAAAGCCGCGCAAATAGAAGGATTTTTTTATGAACAACAATCTTGTTTCTCCTGTTGGTATTCTCGGCTTTGGCGTCGAAGGTCAGAGCACTTTGCGTTACCTGTTCCGTGAAGGCGTCAAGGACATTGTCGTGATGGACAAGAACCCGGTGAACTTGCCGGAAGTTCCTGCAGGCGTGAATGTGAAGGTTTGCAGCGGCGAAAAGTACCTGGACGGTCTTAAGGATTGCGTTACCGTGGTACGTTCCGCAGGCGTGTACCCCATGAGTCAGGAGCTGTTCAAGTTCCAGATGAACGGCGGCATGATGACCAGCCAGATTCAGTTGTTTTTAGAACAAACTAAATCTGCAAAGACCATAGGCGTTACCGGCACCTTGGGCAAGGGCAGTACCGTCAGCATGATCAGCCACATTCTCGATAAATGCGGTAAGGCAAATATCATTGGTGGAAATTTCGGTGTGCCAGCGCTGGACCTGCTGGAAGACGATTCCGCAGACCGCATCAGCATTCTGGAGCTTTCCAGTTTCCAGCTGATGACTTTGTCCAAGTCTCCGGATGTAGGCGTTGTCCTGCGAGTATCTACGGAACATTTGGATTGGCATACCAGCGTGGAAGAATACCGCGATGCAAAGGCAAACCTTGTCCGTTGGCAGAAGAGTGCCGGCACCTGCGTCTACCTGAAGGACGCCGCACCCACCGCAAAGATTGCAAGTGAAAGCCCTGCCAAGAACAAGCTTGCAGTAAGCTTCGGCGATGGAGACGCCAACATCGAAGGATCAATCCTTACCATCGGCAACGACAAACTGTACCTCAGCGATTGCAAGGTCCGCGGCATTTACCAGCTGGAAAACATGGCTGCAGCCACCTTGGCTTGCACCGCCCTGGGCATCAAGGCGGCCGACGCCTTCGAAGCCCTCAAGAGCTACGAGACCCTCCCCTTCCGCATGGAATTCAAGGGCGAAAAAAATGGCATCGAATTCTACAACGACAGCTACCCCACCCGCCCCGCCGCAACCATCGCAGCCACCGGCAGCATGATGCGCCCCTTCGCTCTGATTCTTGGCGGTTCCGAAAAGAACGCTGACTTTACGGAACTTAGCGAAATCCTGGTGAAGGATCGCCCCAACCTGAAGCGCGTAGCTCTCATTGGCGCCACCGCAGAACGCATGCTTGCAGACCTGAAGAAGGCCGGTGTAGATGCCACAGGCATCAAGACCGCCATCTTCCCCACCCTGGAAGAAGCCTTTGCAGTCAGCCTCGCCGTTGGCGAAGGCGGCACCGTGATCATGAGTCCCGCCTGCGCAAGCTTCGGCCTGTTCAAGAACTACAAGGTCCGCGGCCAGGTCTTCGACAAGCTGGTCGCCGACGTATAAAAGCGTTCCAAAAACATTA
Organism: Fibrobacter sp.; assembly: GCA_045597545.1. Taxonomy (GTDB): domain Bacteria; phylum Fibrobacterota; class Fibrobacteria; order Fibrobacterales; family Fibrobacteraceae; genus Fibrobacter. Next base: position 4,099 of record JAZLKH010000107.1, on the reverse strand, counting down.
AATCAGAAGGCGTAATATACCGCCTTCTTTTTTTTACAAAAAATTCGATTTTTTCTTCAATATCCCTTGACAGGTTTAATCATTTAATCTATCTTTGGGCTGTTCCGTTAAGGACCTCGCGGTCGTGGTGGAATTGGTAGACACGCTAGCTTGAGGTGCTAGTGGGAGCGATCCCATGACAGTTCAAGTCTGTCCGACCGCAGAAGAAAGACTCAGTGAAAGCTGAGTCTTTTTTCGTTTGCATCCACCCCGCTAAACGAGGGCAGGAGTCGGTTCATACGAGTTCGATCGATGCGACACTCGGCCTTTTCTATCTTGCGCTCCACAAGCGTAGATAGCACGCCTCGGTCATACCGATTCAAACAAGTTTGATCGGTGCGACACTCGGCTTTTTCTATCTTTACCTCATAATGAATAAATTCGAACTTCTAAAGACATCTTCTAAGTCCAAGGCTCGCCTGGGCATTTTGCACACGGACCACGGAGATGTACACACGCCAATCTTTATGCCCGTAGGTACCGAAGCTACGGTAAAGACCGTAACGCCTCGTGACTTGAAGGAACTGAAGGCCGAAATCATATTGGCCAACACCTACCATTTGTACCTGCGCCCCACCACGCCGAAGATTGCGGCCGCCGGCGGCATCCACAAGTTTATGAGCTGGGACGGCCCGGTGCTTACAGACAGCGGTGGATTCCAGGTATGGAGCCTTAAGGACCTTCGCAAGATCAAGCCCGAGGGCGTTGAGTTCAGAAGTATTCTGGACGGTTCCAAGCATTTCTTTAGCCCCGCCAGCGTCATGAACGCCCAGCGCGAAATCGGCGCCGACGTCATCATGGCTTTTGACGAATGCACCCCCTACCCCAGTACCGCCAAGGAAGCCGAACACAGCTTGAATTACACCTTGCGCTGGACCAAGGAAGCCATGGACTGGCTCAAGGAACATCCGCCGATTCACGGTTACGACCAGAAGTTCTTCGGCATCATTCAGGGCGGCATGCATAAGAACCTGCGCAAGCAGGCCATTGAGCGCATCGCGGAACTGGAACCCGATGGTTACGCGCTGGGTGGCCTGTCTGTAGGTGAACCCACCGAGACCATGTACGAAATCGCAGACTTCTGCACCGATTACATGCCCAAGGATCACGCCCGCTATGTAATGGGCGTAGGAACTCCTTGGAACCTGCTGGAGCTTATTGGCCGCGGCGTTGACATGTGTGACTGCGTTATGCCTAGCCGTAATGCTCGAAACGGCATGCTGTTCACCAGCCAAGGCGTTTTGCGTTACAAGGCAGCACGCCACGCCGAAGAATACGACAAGCCCGTAGACCCCAATTGCGATTGCTACTGCTGCCGTAACTTCAGCCGCGCCTACCTGCGCCACCTGCATCACGCCGGAGAATCCCTGGGCATGACATTGGCCACCATTCACAACCTGCACTTCTATCTGCACCTGATGCAAGAAGCCAAGGATCATATCGCCAACGATACTTTCGAGGAATGGGCCAAGGAAAAATGCGAAATCATGCAACGAGATCTTCAGTAGAGCTCCATAAGCACCACCCGAAAAGACTGCTCTACGAGCGTAAAAAAAACACCGCGGAAAATCCATCCACGGTGTTTTTCACTTTTAGAGAGAACTTGATTTTCGAAAACTTACTTCTTGAAAATTTCCTGCTGATAGACGCCGTTAGCCGTCACAAGTCGAACCAGGTAAATGCCCGACTGCACGCGAGACAAATCCAAGGAGACGCCCTGCATTTTTTCCGCAACAGCTCCCACATCCACCTTGCGTCCGTCCACACGAACCACATCCAGTCGACGGACACCTTCGGCATTCACTTCGAGACGACTTTCGCGGGCATTGTAGCGAAGGACTGCAGCACTGGACGCTACGGTAGCAACAAACTGAGGTTCATCTTCAGGAGGGTTGGAGGGATCTTCAGCAGAGGCGCTCACGACTACGGAAATCAGATACAGGTTCGCAGTATCGCCCTTGGTAATTTTATGGGAACCAGCCTTGAGTTCTACAGTCACGATGCCACCAGCGGCCGCAACCTTCGCACCATCAATCACAATGTTCTTCGCAAAGTCGCCGTTGAAAACCAGCGTTATCGTAGCAGTCTTTGCCAAGGTGAATTCGATAGTTGTAGAAGTTTCAATCTTCAGGCAGCGGGTAAGCTCTTCGCCTTCGTAGGTTACAGTTCCCTTTGATGTAGAGAGGCTGCCGACAAATTCAAAGTAATCGCTGCTGGCACCGTCGACCGTAAAGTCGTGAACCATGCTCTTGGAAATTTCAATCGTAGTGGTTTCGTCGCCAACAACATCTTCGTTTTCGTTGCGGCTGGAGGAACTTACGCTGGAGCTGGATGCAGGCTTTTCGCTGCTGGAAGAAACCACGCTGCTGGAACTAGAAGCCGGCTTGACAGAGCTGCTGGAAGATGCCGGAGTCTCAATCATTTCGCCTGTGCCCTGGATGCTCCTTACAGAACCCTTGTAGGCAACAAGAGCGGCCTTCAACTTTTCATCAACGGCATACTTTTCATCATCAACAGCGTTGTTGAAAGTCCACTTGAAATCGCCACCCTGCACGCGGCCAGCGTAAGTCGTAACGTTGGTCTTTGCTGCAGCCGGCTCATCGGCAGTATAAGCATAAGGGAGCTTCAAGTCAAAGTTGTTGTGGGAATTGCCACCGACGTAGGACTTGATGGTATTCGGCATAGATGCATCGCGGCTTGTGACTTCGTAAGCGTCAAAGTCAACCTTGGAGTCGATGGAACCGATTGCAGTTTCCGCCCCCTTCAAAGTGTACTTGCTTGCACCGTAAGCAATGAAGGTTCCGCCTTCGATGTAGTTGTTGTAAGCCTTGATGGAACCGCCGGCTTCCTTGCTGAAGGTGCCGTAGTTCGCCGGATCGCGCTTGGTGGTACCGGCATAGACATCGCTACCCTGCATGGACGTGAGCATCGGGTATTTGCAGTTGCGGAAGTAGTTGGCTTCGGCAAACACAGAGGAACCCAGCGTTGAACCGATACCGTACTTGGCGTTGCCATCGTAGGAGTTGTTGTAAACGTGGGCGCTGTAGAAGCGTATACGCGGATGGCGGCTATCGGAATGATCGTACCAGTTGTGGTGATAGGTAATGAACAAGTCTTCGGTAGTGCCTTCGCTAAGGCCAAGAAGATTGGACTTGCCGTTATCCCAGAAGTGGTTGTAGCTGAAAGTTACGTTGGTGGACTTTTTGCAGTCGAGAGCGCCATCGCCCTTTACCTGGTCGGCGTCGGAACCAGCGTCGCCGTAGAAGAAGTCGTTGTTGTGAATCCAGATGTGCTGATCGTTCTGCTGAAGACCGATGTTGTCACCTTCGCCGCTGTTCACGTTCATGATGCCCATGTTGCGGACTTCAACATTCTGTGCGTTCTTGATGCGAATGCCCCAGCCGTTTGCCGTAGCGTCGCTGCCAATACCCTCCACAGTCACGTAGGAGTTGTCGGAGCTGCCCAAATCAATGAGCATGTCGCCAGCAACAAGGGAATCGGAGTCTGTCACATTGCCGATAAAGCGGAAGTCGAAGGGACGCGTTTCGTAACCCTTCTTCATGCAGTTCAAAATACCCTGGAAGCTCTTGCAACTAGTCTTTGAGCCCTTGCTGTCGGTAACCACATCGGCAGTCACTGAGTTCTTGTTGTTTTCAGAAACGTAAACCACAACGGCGCCACTCTTGAGAGTACCGTCGGTATTGTAGGCACCCGGAACGCGATTGTTCACGAAGGCAAAACCGGCGCGATCATGAGCGAGCACGGTCACGGATTTTTCTGCAGAGGTTTCGCCATTGTCAGAGGAAACCACCAACTTGTGGGTGCCAGCCTTAAGGCCCACCACGTCGGCGCGCATGTAGGAGCCGTAGCTGCGAATGAGGGAAGCGTCGATAGCCTTACCGTCGCAAGTCACCGTGTAGCTTTTGGCGCCGCTGACCGGAGCCCATTCCAAAAAGGCAGACTCCAACCAGCCCTCGGCGGAATTCACCGTAATGGCGGCAGACGCTGCACTTGCCAAGACGGGAAAGCCAAAGGGAGCGCTCGCAACAGTTTTCAAAGT
>JAZLKH010000106.1:0-10180 GCA_045597545.1 Fibrobacter sp. | reverse complement strand
AACGGACTCTCCAACGCTTTGCTTTAACCCTGTTTTCATTTGATGGACTAAAACGGCACGGCACCAGTTATTTTCAATGATCTTATTGATGTAGAACAAAGCTTCGCCAACGGTTTCACTTTTAGTAAAAATTGCAATATGCTGTCCCCAAGGAATTAATGCAAAATTTTTAGGCATTTCTAAAACTCCAACAACTTGTTGGAGTTTTTCTGCATAAAACAAATACCATTTTTTCATATTCCATAAATTTGTGGTCGAAAAACCCTTCGCCTCAGGAAATTCAGCCTTCAAATCAAGTGAAATCTGATTTACGACGCCTGCGCCCCACTTTTCCTCGGCCTTCTGTTTTACAAGATCCTGGGCAAGACTCCAGTAGAATTCCAGCATGCCGCTATTTACGCGAATGGCGGTCTGAATTTGAGCATTGCGGAATCGCTGCTTTAAATCAGCAATCCACTTACTGTAGGACTTGTCCATCTTGGAAGAACTACGGATGATTTTATTTTTCATGAAGCACCTCATGTTTAGCGTTTTATTGAGGCGTCATTGCAAATCCGGAAGGTCGGATAAAAACAAGACGCACCTAGCCATTCAATGACTAGGTGCGCTAGGATGTAATGTAGATAATATTGAATTTTTGTCTAGGGGCTTAAGAAAATTTTACATTCCGCAGGTCCCCAAAAGAAACTGCAGCCAAGCACTGAGGCAACTTATACCACATCGCTGGCGAGGGCAACTTCAAAGAATCTATTTCTCGTAACCTACGGCGTGGTTCAGCATGGGAATCTGCTTTTCGTTTAAGCCCAGAAGTTTCTGGAGACCAGCCTTGTCCATGGAGGCGCGGACGCGGGTGTCGATCTTTGCGCCAGCGCAGTAAATGCTGATGTTCTGGGAGACGATGCCTGCGTCATAGGCGCCAGTCACGCGCTGGTCTTCTGCGGAACCGCGGGTGAACTTGGAGACATCACTGACCAGCAGGATGATCACCGGGGTCTTCATGCGTTCAGTGAAAAGCGCGCGATGGTCCCCTTCCACAGCCAGATTCATGGCGTGGGCCTTAGGGTCATACTTGTAGGCGGCCTGCGTCGTAAAGACGTAAAGTTCCACGTCCTGCTGGTTCAGGGCGGAAGGAGCTGTGCGGTCACCAGATTCCGGGCGGTTAATGCCGTTGGCGGCCCACAGGATATTTCCGATTTCCTTGTAGGAGACAACCTTCTCGGTGAAGCCCTTGGCGGACTTACGATTCTGCAGGGCGTCCATGACGTCAGCCTTCAACGCCTTGGGCGGAGCGTCAAACTTGATGGTCTTTGCAAGTTCCGGCTTTGCGGTGGCGAAAGCAAAAGTGCAGCAGGCCAATGCGAGGGCGAGAAATGTTTTCAATTTCATGTTTACTCCTATTTAATCATCTACAAGGTAGTAAAAATTTGCAACTCCAATAGGGGACTCCATATTTACCAAGGAATCAAAGTAAAACTTTGCTGCATTTCTCAAACTCCACCAACTTGGTGGAGTTTTGCAGGATACCATATCCAAATTTTTATATATTGAAGAACATGAGTGAAAGCACCCAGATTATCTATATGCAGACAAGGCTCGTTCGGCTGATGTCCGAAGAAACAGGAGCGTCTATTGCTGCAGTAGCAACCCAGTTCAAGGAACAGGGTGTTTTTCACTATATCAAGCGAATGTGGGACTTGTTCCATATTGAAAGCGACCAGGCGGTTCTTGAAGACATAAGGCAATACCTCAAGTCAAAGGGCGTGTAAAATGCTTGATTTGAATCAGCGAACCATTCTGTATCACGGAAGTTTTTGCGAAGTATCTTCACCTGACTTGTCCAAGTGCGCCAAGTATAAGGATTTCGGTCAAGGTTTCTACCTCACAACTGACAAGGAACAAGCGAAATCCTTTGCAAAGATTTCTACAAGAAAAGCGCAGGAATCTGGAGTAATTCCAACCCAGCAGAATTTTGGAGTAGTGTCTTCCTTTGAGTACATACCGACCAATCTCCGAACCCAAATCTTTTCAACGGCCGATGCCGACTGGCTACATTGCATTGTCGCTCATCGAAAAAAAGGTCTTTTCAATTCCCTTGTTCAGGATTTTGAAAAATACGATATCATCGGTGGCAAGATTGCAAACGACGCAACAAACATCACAATAACCACCTACATGACAGGAACCTTCGGAGATGTCGGTTCTCAACAGGCAGATGAAATATGCATACGCCTGTTACTCCCCGAACGATTAAAGGACCAATACTGTTTTAGAACAGAGGCCGCATTACAGCAACTTGCATTTATCAAAAGCGAGCGTATATGGCTGTGACAAAAGAACAAATTCAGGCGGCAATGGAACTTTTGACGACTATGGTTGTCGAGTCCATTTCCAAGGAAGACCATCTTGATGCAGCCGACATTTTACCCGATTTTTTGAATTCCAAAACCGGGAAAATGCTCTTTGATGAAAGTCTCAAGCTATGGTGCGAAGGCCCCTCGCACATCGAGGAACTGTATAGAGCCGAGCTACAGAAGGCTCGCGACTAAAGGCCGTTGGATAGACGGTTCATGAAGAAAATGACACGGGCATCACTCCAAACTATAATCCTTCTATTAGCAGTCTTTGTTATTGGGTGTGCGTCAACATCCCCTAATTCTAAGAATGGCCCAAATCATCAGTACGAAAAATCAACAGACACTGTCCATGTTTCCAAAATCAATGCCGTTGAAAAATACCCTTTCCCACAAGACTTTGATAGCGATGCCTATAAATACAGAACGGGTATTCCCCACAAACAAATCGTTAATTTTATTGAAAACGACGAAAACGATTCTCTACGGCAGAACGAAACAGAAAGGTACGTTACAAATCTTACATCCTTAATAGATTCCGTTGCAAAAAATGATTTTGAAAAAGTCAAAATGATTTATGACGCATTGGCGCTGCTACTTGATTACGACAGCGAAAGCTACATAAGTAATTCACAACCTCCAAGTAAATGGGACTATGTTCTTGCATCCCGGAAAGCGGTATGCGAAGGATACGCAAATGCGTTCAAGAAGTTATGTGATATGTTAAAAATTCCATGCGAAACCGTTCACGGATACGCACGAGGTTTAACGCACATACCCGCAAACGAGGAAATTACTTCCAACCATGCATGGAATATTGTCAAAATCGACAAATTCTGGTACAATGTTGATTGCACATGGGGATCAAGCACCTTTAATGTCAATACATCGAAATCAAACCATCGTTATACAACAGACTGGCTATTTTTGAAAGGAGACCACTTTGGGTACTCCCATTTTCCAAATGATTCAAACCATCAACTAACCAAGAAAATCAGTCGCGACGAATTTAAAAATAGACCTCTCCTAGATCCCATTTTTTTCGACTTATTTGAATCTCCCAACAAACTACAGGCGACCAACAATATTGATAGTTCATATCAGCTAGACCTTATTCAAAAACGGGATGCAAAATTTATATTGAATGTTTACGATTTACAGACCAACCAACCTGTACAAAACAGAGCTCTATTGACACACAATCGTGAAAAATTACAAATAGAATTCCAGGCACCTTACGCAGGAATCTTTCAAGCTTTTTTAATGCATAACGTTAAAGATAACACTTATAGCAGCATAGCATCTTTTTCGATTAGCGCAAATAAGGCTAGTAATATCCAGCACCCAACTTATTTTCACTCATCAGCAAAGGACATCAAGATAGAGTCACCACTAGTTCAGTTACATGCAGATTCAACATACGAATTTAAAATAAATGTTTCAAATAAAAAATATGCTCTTCTTTTTTGCAACGGAAAGAAAAATCGTCTCAAAAATCAGGGCAACGGATTCTTTTCAAAAAAAATAAAGATTCCCAGCAATGCAATTGAAGTACTTATAGAAGTCTCTGACACGGAACATGGGCGATATGAAGCAATTGCCAAATATCCTGTAACAAACAATGCAAATTTTTAGCATGCATTCCCATTTTCAGGATCCTATTTAAGCAATTTACGGACACTTTCCAGTCGGTTCAGCGCCTCAATCAAGGTTTCGTCCTTCTTGGCGAAATGGAATCGCACCAGATGGTTCACAGGTTCACGGAAGAAGCTGGAGCCAGGCACTGCGGCGACGCCCACCTTCTTTGCCAAATCCATACAGAAAAGTTCATCGGGACGAACCGCGCCAGAACCCGTCATACCAATTCCAGAAACGGCGCCGAACTCGCCCGCAGCCATGCGGCGGTCATAACCGAATTCAGAGATATCCATCATCACGAAGTAGGTTCCCTGAGGTTCTGTAAACTTGAAGCCCAGATTGCGAAGGCCGTCGGTAAACAGCTGCTTCATGTGGGTGTAATGATTCTGCAATTCAGCGTAATATTCGTCGCCGAAATTCATGGCGGTGACAGCCACTTCCTGCATGGTAGAAGAGGCGCCCACCACCGTAAAGTCGTGAACTTTCTTGATACGCTCCATGATGGGTTCCGGAGCCAGCACATAACCCAGGCGCCATCCCGTAATGGAATAGCTCTTGCTTAAGCTGGAACATTCAATGGTACGTTCACGCATGCCGGGAAGCGTCGCCATGTAGGTATGAACGTTAGGTGCAAAGATGATGTGTTCGTACACTTCGTCCGTAATCACATACAAGTCGTACTTGATGGCAAGATCCGCAATCACCTTCAGTTCGTCACGAGTAAAAACCTTACCGCTGGGGTTCGAAGGATTGCAAAGCACCAACGCCTTTACGCCCGGCTGCTTCATGGCATCTTCCAGAACGTTTGCATCAAAAGAAAAATCATCTGGGTTCAGCGGAACGTAAATGGGAGTGGCCCCACTCAAGATGGTATCCGCTGTATAGTTCTCGTAGAAGGGCGAGAAAATCACCACCTTGTCGCCGGGATTGCAGACCGACATCATGGTAATCATCATGGCCTCGGTGCTACCGCAAGTAATGACGATTTCCTTTTCCGGGTCGTAACGCAGCCCGCTGAAATGTTCCTGCTTGCGACACACCGCCTCACGGAAATTCTTTGCGCCGATGGTCAGCGCATACTGATGAGGGCCAGTCTTTGCCACTTCTGCCAGGCGGTTCTGCAATTCCACCGGCGGATCAAAATCCGGAAAACCCTGGGACAAGTTCACGGCTCCGCAGCCGTTGGCAACGCGGGTCATGTAACGGATGACAGATTCAGTAAAATGGTTGGTGCGATCGCTTAAAGGTTTCATAGATTGCCGTTTTTTTTGTAAAAGTAACAAACCCTAAGTCTGCAGATTTTTTCCTTTGCGTTTTTACTTCTGGGATTTTGCGGAATTGACCGTATAGACACCCGCCACAATCAAGGCAATAGCCAAAGCGTGATTGAATCCAAAAATGGCGAGGCCCGCAATCACCGACACGATGGTGGAAGTTACCGGCTGAACGTAGTTATACATGGCCACTACGGTAGGGCGCAAAATCTTCTGAGCCTTCGCAACCAAAATGTAGGCCACAAATGTTCCACCGAAAACCACGAAGCTGGATTCCGCCCAAGTCAAGGCGCCGATTTCGCTAAAGGGAATTTCCATCACTCCGCCTAAGGTAAAGGGCGCAATCATGAGGGCGGAAAAAGTAAACATCCATTTCATGCTGGTGATGACGCTATACTTGCCCACCAGATTCTTGAAGAACGCTAGGTAAATGGCAAAGCTGCACTGGGATGTAAAGCACAGTAAATCACCCACAATGTTGCCCGCCTTGGCGTTGTTGGCAGCAGCACTACCCATAATAAGCATCAACGCTCCAGACACGCCAAATGCAATACCGAGAAACCCCGAAAGATGTCCTGTAAGATTGGGTTTATTTCCGCCAAGTTTCTGCATAGAACTACGCCAACACGCGAATCAAAATCATATAGACTGCGGTACTCACCGCCATGGAGAGGAACAGCTGGCGACGCCAAACATGCATAATGACGCAAGCAAGAATTCCGACAACTTCGGGAATACCGTGCATTCCTTCGAGCCACTGCACATCCTTGAGGCAGTACACCACAAGCATTCCAAAAACAGACAGAGGCAAGGCCTTGCCTAAATACTGGATGTATTTGGGGGTGGACTTTCCTGCAGGAAAAATGAGGAAGGGCAAGGCGCGGGTCAATGCGGTCATTACCGCAAGAATCACGATGGTAATAATCTGCTGTTGAGTGGTCATAGGTTGACCTCCAACTTCTTGCGGAACGCGGTCAGCATCAGCAAAATTCCAGCCATGGCAGGAATCACAAAGTACTGAGACCCAAATACAACCAGCGCTACCGCCGTGCAGCCAATTCCAATCCACGCCGGGCGCAGTTCCTTTTCCTTCAGGAACTGATCCATAAAGATAGCGGTAAACATGGCGGTTACTACAAATTCAAGACCGTGAATATCAAACTTCAAAAGGGACCCGAACATGTACCCCATGAAGCCGCCGGTAATCCAGTAGGAATAATCCAAAAAACTGACCAACAGCATTTCTGTTGCCGTAGCTTCACGAGCATTGTAGTTCACCGCGAAAGTTTCATCCGTGAGCCAGAAAATCAAGAAAGGTTTTCGCCAGCCCATGCCCTTGTAACGATCCAGCATGGAGACACCATAGAACAAGTGCCGAGCGCCCACCACAAGGGCCATACTCGCCGCAGCCAACGGATTGAAATTTGCAGCCAACATTCCAAGGCCCAAAAATTCCGCCGAACCGCTAAAAATAAAAAGCGCCATGGTCAGCGGATACCAATAGCTAAAGCCCATGGACTCCGCAAGTACACCGTAGGTAATGCCCAGAAACCAGTACCCCGTAAGTACCGGAAGAGAAAGCTTGAAGGCCTTCTTAAAGGCATTTGCAAACGAGGATTGAACCGCAGGCGACATAGTAAGACAAATATAGTTTTTTGACATTGGTCAAAATACGGTGAATTTCTAAATTTGTTCTTAATGGATAGACTGGAACTACTGCGAGACGGAAAGGCATTAAACGGCCGCCAAATGCTGCTTTTGATTGGGCAGCTGAGTCTTCCCGTAATTCTTGCACAGAGTGCTTCCATCATCATGTCCTACGTGGACGCCGCCATGGTAGGGCACTTGGGATCCAAGGAAGCGGCAGCCATCGGGCTTGTGGCCTCTTGCACCTGGCTTGTAGGCAGTTTATGTTACGCCGCAAACGCTGGCTTCACTGTTCAAATTGCACATGCCATCGGCGCCAAGCGAGAACTACGCGCCCGCAACCTGGTAAAAGTAGGTCTCCTATTTGGACTTGTGTTCAGCTTGATTCTAATGGGCCTTGGAACGTTCATGTCCGACAAGATTCCGGCCCTGTTGGGAGCCAATGCGGAAATTCATAAAGACGCCGCCACCTACTTCATGATTATTATGCTGGGTTTGCCGGGCATGCAACTGAACACCATGGCAGCAGGGATGCTGCAATGTAGCGGCAACATGAAGTTACCTAGCGCGCTGCAAATCACATCCTGCTTTATAAATGTCCTTGCAAATTTTCTGCTGATTTTTGAAACACGAGACGTAAGCCTCGCAGGATTTAACATCACCGTTCCAGGCGCAGGTCTTGGCGTGGTTGGTGCTGGCCTAGGCACAATCCTTACCACCTACTTTATCGCGTCCCTCATGCTATTCTTCTTGCTTTTCAAAAGCAAAAGTCTGCGACTTCGAGCCGGCGAAAAAATCAGGTTTTCTATAAAACAGCTGAAAAAGGCCTACAGGATTTCCTGGCCCATCGGGTTGGAACAATTGGTAATGTACAGCGCACAGATTATGCTCATGACCTTTGTGGCGCCCTTAGGGACCATCTCTATCGCAGCCCATTCTTTCGCCATTACTATCGAAAGTTTGTGCTACATGCCTGGCTACGGAATCGGAGCAGCAGCCACCACTTTAATTGGTCAGAGCATTGGCGCCAAGCGGAGGGATCTCACCCGAAAATTGGCATTCCTTACCACAGGCGTGGGCATGATCGTAATGACGGGTACAGGCGTGCTAATGTATATCTTCGCCCCGGAACTCATTGGATTCTTTACGGTTGACGAAGACATCCGCGCATTAGGAACAGCGATTCTCAGAATCGAAGCCATTGCGGAGCCCCTCTACGCAGCATCCATCGTGGCAAACGGAGTCTTCCGCGGAGCAGGCAGCACATTCGCACCCAGCATGATGAACCTTCTCAGCATGTGGATTGTACGCATTCCCCTGGCAGCATTCCTTGTGTCTGGCTACGGCTTGCAAGGCGCCTGGATGGCCATGTGCATTGAGCTTTGCTTCAGAGGAACCATCTACATCATCCATCTCTGCCGCAAAGGATGGATTCCAAAACATTAGTAGAATCACAATCCTTCAAAAAATTTCATTCACAAGTTTTTCTATCTGGCACGCTACGCGTGCAGATAGTACGTCTCAACCATAAAAACAAGCAAGCTTATTTTTGCGGCTCTCGACTTTTTCTATCTTGTAAATAAACCTCAAAGGCCGCGGGCCGACCTCTGTTATGTACGATCCTCGCTTTTTACCGATTTGCAAAGAAGACCTGGATGAACTGGGCTGGGACTATGTCGACGTCATTGTGATTAGCGCCGACTGCTATGTGGACCATCCTAGTTTTGGTCATGCCGTGGTAGCGAGACTTTTCGAACACGAGGGTTTGCGCGTGGCCATTTTGCCCCAGCCCAACTGGCGCGATGACCTACGAGATTTTAAGAAGCTGGGTAAGCCCCGTATGTTCTTTGCCATCAGTAGCGGCATGGACAGCATGGTGAATCACTACACTGCAGCAAAGCGCTTGCGCAGTGACGACGCATTCACCGCCGGCAACAAGGCGGGATTCCGTCCGGATTACGCCACCTACACTTACGCAAAGATCGTAAAGATGCTTTACCCCGATGTTCCGCTTTTGATTGGCGGATTGGAAAGCAGCCTTCGTCGCGTCACCCATTACGATTACTGGAGTGACCGTCTGAAACCAAGCATTCTGGCTGAAACGGAAGCGGACATTCTGGTGTACGGCATGGGCGAAAAGCCCCTGAAGGAAATTGTACGCCTTTTGAAGAAGGGCGTTCCATTCAGCAGCCTGAAGAATATTCCCCAGACCGCAGTTCTTGTAGATAAGGACAAGGTTCCCGCTCCCGGCAAGCACAAGGAAACGGGCAATACCTGGGAAGATCTGCGCCTGCCTAGCCACGAAGAATGTGTGGCCAGCAAGAAGACCCAGATCCAGAGCTACAACAAGGTGGATATCGAATGCAACAAGATGTTCCAGCGCCGCATCTTGCAGGATGTAGGCGACAAGACTGTTGTAATCAACCCCGCCTATCCGCCTATGGAATACGGCGAGCTGGACGAAAGCTTTGAATATCCTTACGCCCGCGCGCCCCACCCGCGTTACAAGAAGCGCGGCGACGTTCCCGCCTTCGAGATGATCAAGTTCAGCATCAACACCCACCGCGGTTGTTTCGGCGGGTGCAGTTTCTGCGCCATTAACGCCCAACAGGGAAAGTTCATCGCCAGCCGCAGCCGCGAAAGCATTTTGCGTGAAGTGGAGAAGGTGGTGAACATGGAAGGTTTCGCAGGTACCATTACGGATTTGGGCGGCCCCAGCGCCAACATGTACAAGATGCGCGGCAAGGACCGTAATCGCTGTGCCAAGTGCGCCCGCCCCAGCTGCTGCTTCCCCAAAATTTGCGACAACATGAATACGAGCCACCGCGAGCTCATCGACTTGTATCGCGAAGTCCGTAATCACCCCAAGGTCAAGCACCTGTTCATTGGCAGTGGTGTCCGTTACGATTTGCTGTTGCAGGAGACCGACGATCTTGAACTGCGCCGCGAGCACGAAGAGTACGCCCGTGACCTCATTGAGTTCCACGTCAGCGGCCGCCTGAAGGTTGCCCCCGAACATACGGTGGAATCCGTTCTGAATTTAATTCGCAAGCCTAGCTTTACGCTGTTCCACAAGTTCAAGGAATTCTTTGACGCCGAATGCGCTCGCATTGGCAAGAAGCAGCAGATCATCCCCTACTTCATCAGTAGCCATCCGGGATGTACCGAGGCCGACATGGCTGAACTTGCCCTTGAAACCAAGCAGTTGGGATTCCAGCTGGAGCAGGTTCAGGACTTTACGCCCACCCCCATGACGATTGCCACGGAAAT
>JAZLKH010000105.1:0-15445 GCA_045597545.1 Fibrobacter sp. | reverse complement strand
TCGCAGGGGCTTGGCCTCGTTCGCCAAGAGAATCTTAATCATTCCATCGCTGAACGGATAGACGTTCTTGAAAATCTTACGGTAATGGGCCAGGCGGTCGGGATTCTTCTTGACATCCTTCGCCATGGCGATAAATTCCTTGCGATTCATTTTCACTCCATAAAAAAAGACCGCCGCTGCGTCCAAGCGTAGGCCCTTAGCAGTAAAGCGATCTAACAAACTATGTTACGTGATAGAATTTAAAAAGAAGCTACAAGAAAAGCAAGAGACCAGATTTCCATCGATGCATTTTGCAAACAACTGTTTGCACGAGAGCCATGGCGATCAAGTTTACTTGAATCGACATGGCCGAGGCTTAAGTTGTACTAAAAGCAACTGTTGACACAAAAATCGTGACCCTTGACTTACTGCATCAGATGGATGTATATCTGCCTCGATCATATCCAAGCAAGCTTGGCTGCGACACTCGGCTTGCGATTACCCTCACTGACGAAAACGCCTTTGGAGTTTAAATCTTCTACAGCTAGCTTTGGATTATTCCCAGCCGACTCCATAAATCCTGACTTCGGTAGACGAGCTTGCTACGGCATCAAAGTCGATGGTGTAACCGTTGACTGCGAATTGGATTGCGCCAAGGGCCTTGACAACATCGTTGATGCTCTGTTTTACGCCCCAGCCTTTTTGAGCGAAACTTGTGAATGGTAAAGTAACTTCCTTGATTTCGCCATCTGTAGCGGGTAGGGTAAAGCGGAAGTTGTCGCCTTGGGTGATTTCGTAAAGGTCGTCGCCAATGAGGGCTTCGTTCTGTTCAGGAACAAGCACGACTTCTATCGGCAAGTTCGTAGAACTGTAAGCCACGTTGATTTGCTTATACTTGCTGACATCAGCTCCCTTTGCCTGAACTTCTTCTACAATATCGAAACCGAATCCATAGTAAACATTCGGCTTAGCGTCGATTTCGATAAAGAGGCGGCCGCCGTTGTTAATATCAAAATGAAGATCGAAGCTTTCTGTTTCTTTATTGGAAAAGGAGTAGAAATAATGTTCGAAGATTCCAAAGCCAGTCTTTGCAACCGCCCAATTCAATCCACCAACCCAGAATGAAGAATCAAGCGCTTCGATGACTACTTCACTTATATTATAAGGATCTACAGATGGGTATAGCGGGTAATTGCCCTTTAGGCCCAGCTCGGCTAGCCAGGCTTTTTGCAGCGAATCGGCAATGAAGTTTTGCCTTGCCTCTGCTGCTTCCGCTGCGGCCTGCTTTAGGGAATCGTTATAATGCTTGATGGAATCTCGTGCTGCTGCGATGGAATCGCGCCTGCTTTGAGAAATATCTTCTGGAGTCAAGTCACCGCATTCTCCGTAATTCCCGATTTTAACAATGTGGAAGGAGTTCTCGTAAACGTTCTGGGATTGAATTCGAATTTCTGTTACTGCAGCCAGGTTTTGTTCCAGCGTAACTTTTTTACCCCAACCCTCTTCCTGCTTAAAACCTGCAAACTTGCGGTTTAAAACGGTCACTTCCTTTGCTGCTGGTAAAGTTATCGCGTAATTGTTTTCTCTGGTCAAATCAGCTTCGTTTTCTGGAGCAATGCGCAAAAGCAAGTCAGTCTGGCTTGAATACACGAGGCAAATGCCGTCTTTTGGATCCAGTTTTTCCGGGCTCGGGTTGAACTTGTAGGCTACATGAGCCCAGGAGTCGGTCAATTCGAGAGCCGGGTCGTCGCCACGGACATACGAACAGGTTACGCTGCCCTTGACTCCCGTGTAATTGTAGTCGGCAGAAAAGCTGGTGTCTGCTGTAATTGTACAGAAGGAGGAGTCAGTCTTGTATGCCCAGGAGCCGGAACTCCACATATCCTTTTCTGCGCCGGGAATGGAGTCGCTAGGCATCTCTTCTCCGTTGCCTGTGGAATCAGGGTTTGCGCTAGGAACCGAATCGCTTGGCATCTCTTCTCCGTTCCCTGTGGAATCAGGGTTTGCCACAGGAACTTGTGTGGAGTCCTGAACGCCTTCGTTCGGAATGTCTTCCGGCGAAGCCTTTGTGGAGCTGCTGTCGTCACCGCATGCAAAGAAAAATGCGGTAACGCCAAGGGATAGTAATAGTGGAAGTTTTTTCATAGTGTTGTTCCTTTTTATTGTTTGCTTAAAAAAATTGTCAACCCATTTGTTTGACGAGGGTAATTGATTTCGGTTTCATTTTGATTTAATCCTTGAGGCAACGGATAGAAAGACCGTAGTCTTTGGAAATATCTTTTGTAACTACACTAGAACTCAGGGTGCTGAAAGAATAGGCGTCTGCACTGGTTGACCAGAAGTAGGCAAAATTGCCGATGTTGTAGAAATTGCCTTTTGCGGCATTGCCTGCCGGGTATACTGAAAAACCGTATTTGTCGTTTCCGTTACCATCGCCAAACAATTCATCATACCAGCCGCTGGTTGATTTAAGATTGTCTCCTGCCACGCTTGTCCCCCCGACGGCTGTCCATAGGTTTCCCCATTCCTTACTGTTAGGTAAGTGCCAGCCGTCTGGACATACACCTCTTACCTTTGTCGTTGAAGTTGATGAAGCGACACTACAGCTAGTACCATAGCCACAGCCTTGGCCTGTAAATGAGAATACGCTGGCAGAGTCCATTGCTGCAGACCATGTGTATAGACGACCATATTTATTGCAGTTGCTTGAAGAGTTGTTATAGCAATAACTTTTCGCAGAGCCTTCGTTGTAGTTGTAGTTCAGGTTTTCGGCCATCCAGGTCTGGCTGCCGATTTTTACAGTCTTGTAAACTTGCTCGTCGCGTTCGTCCTTGAGTTCTCCGTATGTTATGCTGGAACTTGACGACTGCACGGAACTGCTAGATGCTGGTTTTGGCGGTGGGTTTTGTACGCAGCGGACGGAGAAGGCCCATAGGGGGGTGTATGCATGATCCACGACTGCCATATCCGTACCGGTATGAAAATCTACGACAAACCACCAGTTTGAATTAGAAAAAGTCCAAAAGGAAGCAGTGATTCCGATGCTGTGAAAACCGACTCCGTTGGTAGTTGCCCCGTGATAACCTGCTGGCAGAACTGCAAATCCAAGGGAATCTGTGCCTCCACCGCCGATTCCACGTTCTGTGTCAAATTGCCAGCCTTGGGACGATCTTAAATTGCGGCCTCCATCTGGAATCCGGATGAGATTTTTCCATTCATTGTCATCAGGAACATGCCATCCTTCTGGGCAAACTCCGCGTGTCGGTATTTTAGCTCGTAGTACTCCGTAGCCGCATCCATAACAATCCCTGCTAAAAATTCCTGCGGAGTCCATTGCGGCAGACCCTACGTACAGTCGGCCGAACCTATCGCATAATTTAGGGTCGTTGTTATAGCAATAACTTTTCGCAGAACCTTCGTTGTAGGCGTAGTTCAGGTTCTCTGCCATCCAAGTTTGAGTTGTTACTGTTCCATAATTTTGTAGGTAAAGATTTCTTGCTTCTACGGTGATGGTTTTGTAAACTTGTCCGTCGCGTTCATCCGTGAATTCGCCGTAGCTGATTTTGGGGTTCAGGTATTGCCAGTTTAACTTGTTTACACTGCTACTGCTTTGAGTGCTTGACGAGGATTTGGCGCTTGAAGAACTCGGAACGCTTGAAGATGATGTTGTGCTTGATGAGGTTGCAACGCTTGAAGAGGAATTCTTTGCGCAGTTTGCAGGGTCGATTACATAGGTCTCGCCATCGTCGCAAAGGAACACCTTTGATTCTTCGTTTGAACTGCTGGATTCTTCTGTGGGCTCAGGGTCTTTGACGGAGGAAGATGACCCATCGACAGGCTCAAGGTCCTTGATAGAGGAAGATGACCCATCGACAGGCTCAAGGTCCTTGACAGAGGAAGATGACCCATTGGCAGGCTCAGTGTCCTTGACGGAGGATGAAGACTCGTCGTCAGGTTCGGCAACTTTTACAGAGGAGGAACTTTCTTCGGTGATCTCTGGGCTCTTTGTTGAAGAACTGCTAGCCTCTTCAGCTGGTTTGTCTGGCTCAACAACGACCCACTTGCCATCGCTGCAAAGACGGTAGGTGTCGCTGTCGATAGGCTTTAATATGATGCCCTCGCTGCCAGCGTCGCAAGGAATTTCGGTTCCTTGCGATGAAGTGTTGGAATTCGCGCCTTCACTATTGGTGCCGTTAGCATTGCTTGCGCTGTCGTCGCCGCATGCAAAGAAAAATGCGGTAACGCCAAGGGATAGTAATAGTGGAATTTTTTTCATAGTGTTATTCCTCTCTATTGTTCTAAAAACGATTGAAAACAGTATACTCTCTTTTTATAAAACACGCGCGTTAAAACAATGAATTGCGAAGTCATTGTTTTGATAGAAATTAATCCTTAATGCACCTTACAGAAACTGCGGTGCTGTAGCGGGCGTTTCCGACCCATGTGGAGTCGCCGTCGCATATACCGACTACATAAGAAGATTCCACTTCCTTGCCGAGGGAATCCAAGGTGATGTCAGAGACCCTGAAATACCCGGAGTGGCCTTCATCACCAAAGCCATACACACCGTAAGGCATTGCAGAAAATCCGTATTCGTCCTGGTCGTCAAGGGTGCGTGGGTATTCGTTTGCGTTCCAGGCGCCGCGGGCACGAAGCTTTGTAGCCGCATGCTCGATACCGCCGACGGCATCGAACAGTTCCTGCCATTCATCGCGGCTTGGCATGTGCCAACCTGCCGGGCAAGAAACCGATTTGTGCGTGTAATGATAGCCGTACAAGTCGCAGTAAAGCTGCGTGTCGTCGTAGCAGAAATATCCAAGAATGTCTTCCTTGGTTGCGTAGCGAAGGTTCTCTGCAAACCAGGTCTGCTTGCCGATTGTGGTCGTGCGATAAACGTAGCCGTCGCGTTCGTCGGTAAAGGAGCCGTACTTGAATTCGTGATTTTTCAACGAAATTTTCCAGGCCCCTTCGTGGCATACAAAGCTTGCCGTGCGTCGGCCGCTAGACTTGCTTGCGTTCACCTTTAGTTCGCCTTCGTTTTCTTTGGAACATTCGCCAAGGCCATATTCGCTTGCCCAGAATTTGTAAATGTATTTTTCAAAGTCAGGGACCTTGCTGGAATCAAAGTCTTCAACATTCTTGCGGACCTTTGCAAGGTCCAAATAGACAGCGGCAAAGTCGGCCATTTCGGCACGGCGCTTGGCATCGTCAAAAATACCGTCCTCTTCAATGTCTGCAGAAAATTCCGCCAGCAGTTCAGAAAAATCGCCGTCACTGTTATTTGCAAGCGCAAGCGTTGACATTGCAAGGAGCATGGCGTCGCCTTCGCCTTCGCCAAATATATTCAGGTCTTCGAACTGCAGGGAATCGTCCACTCCAAAGAATGTCTTTACGATTTCTTCTTCGGCCTTTTGCTTTGCTTCCGTTACGCTCATGCCTTCGTGCGTTACCAAATACTCGACCCTATCGTATTCCAACTGGGTCAGGAAGTTGATGTTTACATGTTCGCGTTCTTTTAGATCGACAAGCGCATTCAGGGTTATTTGGCCCTGGGATTTTTCGCCGGTAATCTCGTTAAAGAAATAGCCGGAACCTTCAAGGATTGCGTATTGAGACGCAAGTGAAACATTGTTCAATTCGAATGCGCCGTATTTATCGGTTTTGCCGACAAAGGCCTTGCCGGTCTGGCGCAAGCTGTCACCATCCAGTTCGTAGGCAATGACTTTTGAACCCATGGCAAACGGGCCTTTTTGAACCACACCCGAAACAGAGGCCACCGTAATGGCATTTCCACCCACGGTGCCGCCTCCCGCGGTCGAACCTTCGTCATTGGAACAAGCGCTCAAAAAGAAGAGAACAACGATTGACTGAAAAAAGAAAAATTTTGATAAATCCCTAAACATCTTCTTTATCCTTGGAATGGAATTTGTGACTTAACGGGAAAAGATTCATTTGCAGACAATAAACCCTATCGACTTCGTCGGTTGAGGTGATCAGATCCAGAATTTCCTGCTGGAACTTTGCAATCTTTTTTACGATTTGCGAATAATGTTCCTTTGTTATTCCGATAACCATTTCCGATGCGTTTCTTTCTGCAATAGGCACGTTGTCTAGCGCGTTCACGGCAAGCTGGTTCATTTGCTTGTGAAAATTGCGCAGGGCGACGCTCGAAACGTCCTTATTTCCGGAAGTCAGCACCTTGTCCGTTTGAACGTAGCTTCCGTCTTCCTTTTTTACGAGCAGGCCAGTCGCAGTCAAAAACTTTAATGCGCGGGAAACCTCTGCTGCAGAAATTTCGGGGAGAAACTGTCGACCGATATTCGAAGCCTTTGTATTCGGGACTGTATGTGGGGCAATTTCTCGCATAACCACATTTTGCCAGTTGGCAAAATAATCCAGCGCATCGTCCTTTAAAATTCTTACCGGGCAATTTTTTGCAAGTTTTTTCAAATTGTCCAGGAACTTCTTTTTTTCGGGCGCGCGCTTTGATTGATCCAAGCGAACGAGTTCGCAAAAATAGGCAGACTCGGCATCATTTAAACCCATGGCCTTTGCGACCTGAACTGCGCCGGCATCGCTCAGGTTTGCCTTTTCTCTGCATACCTGCATTAAATAACCCGAAGAAGAAAAACCGGCAAGCTTGGAAAAACTACGCCAGGTAATCCTGCCACGCTGTTTATTCTCGTTGAAATAATCCAGCATGCAAATTCTATAGTTCTGATATTCTGCAATCAGCTTCATCTTTTTTAAATATAAAAACTGAATTTAAAGTCTTACGGGGTGGGGATAGACTTTTTCTACAAAAAGGACAAACATTCCCATGTTGACAGGAACCAAACCTGGGTGGTCCCTTGAATGGCGCTCGGGAGGGCGATGGTACTGCGCGTTATTTCAGGAACAGGGACAGCTTACCGAAATCGAGGATCGTGATGAACACGAAGAAGCTGATGAAGAATGCTGCGGCGATGTTCTGGATGCGGGTTTGGGTCTTTATACTAAGGGGCTTGCCGCGGAGTTTTTCGATGCCGAGGAACATGAGGAGGCCGCCATCGGTAATGGCCAGCGGAAGTAAATTCATGACTCCCAGGTTAATGCTGATGAGTGCCAGAAGCATGAGGAATTCCTGAAAGCCGCTCATCCATACGTTACCCATGACAGCCACGATAGAAACAGGACCGGAGAAGGCGTCAACTTTCACCTGACCCTTGAACATACGACCAAAGTAGCGGAAAATGCTGGTGGTCATCTTGAGGCTTGTGGCGCATGTCTTTTGGAAGGCTTCGATAGGACCGCGCTGCACCAGCTTGGTTTCGCGGAACAGGACGTAACCCATCTGGATTCCCACCAGGTAGCGCTTGTACTCCTCGCTGTAAACGGGCGTCATGCCCATGGTAAGGGTGTCGCCGTTGCGCATTACGGTCACCTTGACTTCGGCGCCCTCGGAGCCTCCGATGAGGCGAACCACGTCCTCGTAGCGGGAGATGTGTTCACCGTTGATTTCGAGGATGGTGTCTTTTTCCAGGAGGCCGGCCTTTTCGGCAGCAGAGCCTGCGGTAGGCGGCTGACGGACAATGACGCGGTTACGGGGATAGATGCCGATGTCACCGATGCCCATCTTGATTTCGGAGCCGGAGGAATCCTGTGCGGGGATCACCAGTTCCTCGGGGACGACGGTAACGATAATGGGGGCACCGCCGCGGTGAACTTCAAGTTCAACGTTTGCACCGAGGCTTACGCCAATCTGTTCGCGGAAATCATCCCAGCCCTGGGTGGGCTTGCCATTCATCTTTGTGATGGTGTCACCTGGTTGGATGCCTGCAGCTACGGCAGGGGAATCCTTGGCCACAAATCCTACGATTAAATCATTGGTGGCAGGCTCCTGTACACCCACCATGTACAAAATCATCAGAAGGATAAAGGCGAATACGATGTTTACAAAGGGCCCAGCAAAGGCGATTGCTGCGCGCGCCCCTACGGACTTGCCCACAAAATCACGCTCCGAAGGAGCTTTGCCCTCCATAATCTTTTCGGGGTTCTCCCCCGCCATGGCCACGTAGCCGCCAAAGGGGATTGCCGAAATGCAGTATTCCGTCTCGCCCTTGCGGTAGCGAATCAACTTCTTTCCAAAGCCGATGCTAAAGGTGTTTACCTTCACGTTGTTCCACTTAGCCACCAAAAAATGGCCCAGTTCGTGAATGGTCACCAGGAAACTGAGCCCGATGAGGCCCAATACAAACATGAGAACATTGGAAAAGATATCTGCCATACTCAAATAAAGGTAGCAAAAGTCAAGTGTCGCGGCAAAACAAAGGAGCCCCGCAAAACAACATTGCGGAGCTCTTTTTACAACTCGAAATCTGCCTTACTTGACGATACGGGTACCGTTCAGGTCAAACTTGCGATCGCCAATCTTCATCATCACACGATGACCGTCAAAGATCATGCGAGGAGCGTCGCTCTGCTTGACAGGGCCACGGACCTTGGCGAGTGCAGCCGGCGAAGTAAACACCGCAAATTCAGGTTTATGGCCAGCATTGATTGCCTCGATGGCACCGGCAAGGTAAGCCAAGGGAGCGTTCCAGTTGATGGCCACTTCGTTAGAGGCGTAGCTGCAGTTGTTGTCGGTATAGGAGGTTGCTGCAGAACCAGTTCTATAGTCTCTACATTCCCAGCTTTGGGTACCGATATCTTCACCACCGGGCTGCGGACCGCCAACAAGCATGCCGGGCACCGGTGCAGAAATACCATCGGAGGTACTGGGACGGTGATGCGGCTTCTTGGGAGACTTTGTTCCAAATCCGGTGAGGAAGGACATATTCAACGGGTTCTTGCCCAAGAGATAGTCCAGGACCTTTCGAGCAGCCTTGTAGTACTTTTCTTCACCGGTGAGGTAATAGGCATGAAGCAGCCAAACGCCCTGGTTTGCAGCCACAGCATTGGAACCCCAGACGAAATCGCTCTTCTTCATCACAACGCCGAAGCCTGTTTCAGAGCGTTCAACAAAATTGTCGGCAACCTTGAGAAGGCTGTCCTTGGCGGCGGCGGCACCTGCACCGAATTCAGCGGCGTGGATGGCCATGTCGTAAGTTGCGAGACCGGATACGTTTCCCCAGTCGGGAATGTTGGCGGAAGCCTTAGCCTGGTCGTAGGATGCGTCTCCCGTGGTAATGAAAAGTTCTGCAGAGGCGAAGCTCTTTTCATCGCCAAAGCTGCCATCACCATATTCACCAGTGGCTACATCGGAGGGATTTCTGAATCGGACACTGGGATTTGCAATGCCCCAAGTGTACGCCTTCTTGGCTGCTTCGAGGCAGGTGCTAGCAAAGGTCGCATCAAAAGGCTTGTAGACACGCGCCGCAGTGGCCATGACCGCAGCAAAGTCCATAGTTGCTGCAGTACCCTTACCGATTACATAAAGGGGTTCGGTATCCTTGGCGGGCATCACGTCGCCCGGGAACTGGAGCGTGGTCAACTTGTGGTAGACGCCACCATCTGCAGCCTGCATGGTAAGCATCCAATCAAGATTGTACTTAATTTCAGCCAAGATGTCGGGCAAAGTTCCTTCTGCGGGAATGTTCCACTTAAGGGTCTTGAAGTAATCCGGAAAGTGCTCGTACAAGGAGAGAAGCGTATAGGTGGTAATGCCGGAGTTCACAATATAGCGGCCATAGTCACCAGCATCGTACCAACCCTTGGTAGAATTGATGGAGCCCGAGCCTGCGGAGTTGTGAAGCTGCACGTTGCCATTGGTGTGGCCAGCGGCTCGTTTCCACTGGCCAGCGTAGGTTTCTTCCAGAGCCATGGAGGCACGCTGGTAGTAGTACCACTTGAGGGAAGCCTTGGTCACATCTTCGAAGGTCTTGGAGGTGATTTTCAAGTCTGCGCGGAGAGGCTGGCCATTCTGAACAATTGAATAGGTGCCTTCCTCTGTCAATTCGGAGAAATCCACCAGCTGCACCTGCTGATTGTAGGCGTCCCAACTGGAGGCTGCCTTGGGCGTTACAGAAAGTACGGTCTGACCAGCGGCATTCACAAAGTCAACATTTCCGTTACCGCCTTCAATAGCCAACTCCTTGGCATCGCCAGGACGGTAACCAATCTGGTTAATGTAGGCCGTCGCACCAAAAGCGACAGAAGCGAGCGTCAGGGCAGAAACTGCCATGGGCACAAACTGCTTAAGACCGAACTTTAAAAACATAATTGTCTCCTTACGAACTTTTACCAAATCTAATATATGCGATTTTTATGGACAACGAATAAAAAAACGGGGATTTAGTGTTTACAAGTGTAAAAAACGTTCTCAAAGAGTCTCTAAACAAGAAAAAAGGACATCGCGGGTACTATGTCCTCAAAAAAAGCTGGTCCTCGCTTTCGCGAGGATGTCAGCATGATTACTTCAGGAGATCCAGGGTCAGGCGGCGGGCTTCAGCATCGGCTTCCAGCACCTGGTCCAGGGTCAAGTGACCTGTGAGGTTGGGAGCGCCGTTGATGATGGTTTCCACATGACGGGGAATGTCGGTGAACTTCAGCTTGCCATCCAGGAAACGATCAACGAGGACTTCGTTGGCGGCGTTCATCATGGCAGGCACTACACCGCCGCGGCGACCAGCTTCGAAGGCGAGAGCCAGACAGCGGAACTTGTTGAAGTCCGGTTCGAAGAAGGTGAGCTGGCCGAGAGTGGGCAGGTCCAAGCGCTTGGTTTCGAGAGGCAGGCGTTCCGGCCAGGTGAGAGCCACCTGAATAGGAATGCGCATGTCGGGAGCGCCCAACTGAGCCATCAAAGAACCATCACGGAACTGCACCAAAGAGTGCACCATGGACTGGGGATGAACCACCACCTTGATCTGTTCGTAAGGGATGTGGAACAGGAAGTGGGCTTCCAGAACTTCGAGGCCCTTGTTCATCATGGAAGCGGAGTCGATGGTGATCTTACGACCCATGCTCCACACGGGATGATTGAGGGCGTCGGCCACGGTGATGTTTTCGAAACGTTCGATATCCCAGGTGCGGAAAGGTCCACCGGAAGCGGTGATTTCCAGGCATTCCACTTCCTTGTTGGGGCGGTCTGCCAGGCACTGGAAAATAGCGCTGTGTTCAGAATCGATGGGAGTGATGAAAGCCTTGGGATTTTCGGCCAGCTTGTCCCAGATGACGGGACCGGCCATGACCATGGTTTCCTTGTTGGCGAGGGCTACGTGCTTACCGTGTTCGATAGCGGTAATGGTGGGAAGGCAGCCAACAGCACCCATGAGGGCGTTGATGATGATGTCGGCCTTGGGGTCGGCGGCCAGTTCGCAAAGGCCTTCCATACCGGAGAGCACCGGCATGTTGAGCAAGGCGCTCAATTCATTGGCGGCTTCGGGCTTGAACATGCAGACACGTTCCACCTTGAACTTGCGAACAATTTCCGCAACTTTTTCGACGCTGGAATTTGCGGCCACCGCATAGACCTTGAACAAGTCGGAATGCTGAAGGCAAACATCTACAGTAGAGGTTCCGATAGAACCGGTAGCACCGAGAAGAACGACATTTTTCATTTTTTAAACCTCAATTTTTTTCTCAAAACTCACAACTCATAGCTACTCAGTATCCCTCGGGATTGTTCTTCTGGAAGTTCCAGGCGTCGCGGCACATTTCCTCGATGCCGTACTTGGCTTCCCAACCCAGTTCAGCCTTGGCCTTGGCAGGATTGCAATAGCAGGTAGCGATGTCGCCTGGGCGGCGGGGCTTAATGCTGTAAGGCACCTTGACGCCGTTAGCCTTTTCAAAAGCCTTCACTACGTCCAGCACAGAGTAGCCGTGGCCAGTACCCAGGTTGTAAATGGCAAGGCCGCACTTACGTTCAATGGCCTGCAAGGCGCAGACATGGCCGTTAGCCAAGTCGCACACATGAATGTAGTCGCGAACGCCGGTGCCATCGGGAGTGTCGTAGTCGTTGCCGAACACGCCAAGTTCTGCGCGGCGACCCACAGCAGTCTGGGTGATGTAGGGCATCAAGTTGTTGGGAATGCCGTTGGGGTTTTCGCCAATGAGTCCGCTTTCGTGAGCGCCAATTGGATTAAAGTAGCGAAGCAGAACAATATTCCATTCTGGGTCGGCCTTCTGCAGGTCGATCAAGACTTCTTCCAACATGGACTTGGTCTTGCCATAGGGATTGGTGCACTGGCCCTTGGAGCATTCTTCTGTAATAGGAATGACGGCAGGATCGCCATAAACCGTGGCAGAAGAAGAGAAGATGAAGTTCTTGCAGTTGTGCTTACGCATCACATCCAACAGAACGAAGCAAGCGTTCATGTTGTTTTCGTAATATTCCAACGGTTTAGCCACAGACTCGCCCACAGCCTTGAGACCGGCAAAGTTGATAACCGCATCGATATTGTACTTGTCAAAAAGATTGTTCATGGCGGCGGAATCACGAACGTCCGCCTTCACAAAGGGAACCTGCTTGCCAATAACCTTCGCTACACGATTCAGGGCTTCTTCGCTGGAGTTTACCAGGTTGTCCACTACGACAACAGAATGCCCAGCCTTGTCCAGTTCGATAATGGTGTGGCTGCCAATATAGCCTGCGCCACCGGTAAGAAGAATATTCATGGTAAACCTCAATTATATCTGCCAAGAATTTAGAAAATAAAAAATCCCCGCCATAGCGAGGATTCCCTTATACTTGCGATTTGTTCCTGCGATGGGAAAACTAAGCCATTTTTTCCAAGAAATCCATCAAGATGAAAAGCATCGGAGCTGTCAAATAGAAGGAGTCGCAACGGTCCAGAACACCGCCGTGACCGACAAAAAGATTGCCGGAATCCTTGGTGCCGCTCCAGCGCTTGAGGGCGCTCATCAGAAGGTCGCCAGCCTGACCGGAAATTGCAATGAGCAGACCGAGAACGCAGCCCTTTACGATGTCTATCTGGACATTGAAGGCAGACAGTGCGGCAGTCTGGCTAGACCAGTAGGCAACCCAGGCGACAGTGGCGAGCGTGCCAGCCACGGAACCTTCCCAGGTCTTCTTGGGACTGATGGAAGGCGCAAACAGGTGACGGCCAAAGGGGCCCTTGCCAGCGGCGAACTTGCCGAAGAAGTAGGCCACCGTATCGCAGAGCCACATGGAGGTCATCACCAGGATAAACGGATAGCAATGTTCCAGTCCCTGGCCATTACCCATCATAAGGACATTCATGCCCCCCCAAAGGCCTACGTACAGGGGAGCTGCGATGTGCATCACCAGCCAGGGGAACAGCACCTCGATATTCACCTTGGAGTAAGCTACGCCAATGTAGAGGCCGATGATGACGAGCATCGTCATGCCCACCACGAAGGGGACCGCGGAGAGTCCAAAGAAGCCACCCTTGGAAAGGGCCCAGGCCAAAGTCAGGGCGGCAGAGGAGGCGAAGGACAGGTAGCGCATGTCGGGGCCCTGGTACATCTTGCGAGCCATGGTGGCCCATTCCCAGGCGCCAACGCCTCCGAGGAAACACATCAGAGCAATTCGGGAATAGTCGCTAAACCACAGCAGGAAAAACACCAGCGGGATTGCAACTACAGCGGTAATCAAACGTTGAGCTAAGTTACTCATGAAGAACCTTACCAAAACGACGTTCACGAGTCTTGAAGAACTCCACGGCCTTCAAGAACTCCTCCTTGGTGAAGTCGGGCCACAGCGTGTCCGTTACATAGAACTCACTGTAGGCGGCCTGCCACAAGAGATAGTTGGAGAGTCTGAATTCGCCACCGGTACGGATGATGAGATCCGGATCGGGAGCACCCTTCAGATAGAGGTTATTTGCAAACAAGGTATCGTCGATGTCGTCAACCTTGATTTCGCCGGCGGCAACCTGGGCGGCAATGGATTTGACCGCGCTGACGATTTCCTGACGGGCACCGTAGGAGATCGCCAGGTTCAGCTGCATGCCGGTGTTGTTGGCGGTGACATCGATGGCTTCCTGGAGCTTGGCGCGAGGCTTTTCGGGGAGTCGGTCCATATTACCGATGACGGTGAGCTTCACGTTCTTTTCCATAAGGTCGGGAATCTCCTTGATGACCATCTCGATGAGAAGGCCCATGAGGTATTCCACTTCCTTGGTGGGGCGGCCCCAGTTCTCGGAGCTGAAGACGTAGAGCGTCATGTGCTCCAGCTTAAGGTCCACACCGACTTCTACGGAATCGATGGTAGCCTGGGTACCCTTACGGTGACCCAGGACACGCTCGAGGCCGCGGCTCTTGGCCCAACGTCCATTACCGTCCATGATAATGGCAACATGTCTCAGTTCGTTAGCCACGCTAAGTTCCTTAAAATCCAGGGATTAAACCTTGAGGATGTCCGCTTCCTTGGCAGCGAGAAGTGCGTCGATCTGGGCGATAGCCTTGTCAGTAGCCTTCTGGATTTCGTCCTGCTGCTTCTTGGCTTCGTCTTCGGGCACTTCCTTGTCCTTCTTGATGGCGTCGTTGGCATCGCGGCGGATGTTGCGGATAGCGACACGACCATCTTCGGCATGCTTACGAGCCACCTTGGCCAGTTCCTGACGACGTTCGGTGGTGAGGATCGGCAAGGACACGCGGATGGAGTTGCCATCCTTCATGGGAGTAAGGCCGATGTTGGCTGCGTAGATTGCCTTTTCGATGAGGTCCACCAGGGACTTTTCCCACGGGGCAACCAGGAGCATGCGGGGTTCCGGAACGGAGACCTTGGCCACCTGGGAGATGGGAGTCGGGGTGCCGTAGTAGTCGATGCGGATGTCGTTCAGGATAGCGGGAGAAGCCTGGCCTGCGCGGATCTTGGAAAATTCACGTTCGGTAGCTTCGATAGCCTTAGCCATCTTTTCATTATAATCTGCCATAATAAATCCTTCTTTCAATTAACAATTAATAACTTCGTTATTCTTGATAATGCGTCTCGGTCATAAAAATAAACAAGTTTATTTTTGCGACGCTCGACTTAGTTATCAATTAATAATTAGCAATGAACAATGTAAATAATCACGCCCCTAGCGTCTTATACAGAAGCACGAAGTGCGATTTTTTCAATTGTTAATTGCTCATTGTTCATTTTTCATTAACAATGTACCAGAGTTCCTAAGTTGCCTTCTACGGCGGCCTGGGTCAGGCAGCCCTTTTCCATCTTGAAGACGAAAATGGGCATGTCGTGTTCCATGCAGAGAGCCACGGCAGCGGTGTCCATGACCTTAAGTCCGCGGGCGATGACTTCCTGATAGGTAATGTCGTCGAAGCGGGTTGCAGTGGGGTCCTTCATGGGATCGGCGGAGTAGATGCCATCCACCTTGGTCACCTTCATGATAACGTCGCATTCGCTTTCGATGGCGCGAAGAGCGGCGCAGCTGTCGGTGGTAAAGAAGGGATTGCCGGTACCTGCGGAGAAAATAACCACGGAACCATTTGCAAGAAGTTCAATAGCGCGACGGCGGTTGAAGAATTCGCAGATGGGTTCCATGCGGATGGCGGACATGAC
>JAZLKH010000104.1:0-13617 GCA_045597545.1 Fibrobacter sp. | reverse complement strand
GAGGAATACGCGACGGTCGCCATCGAAGGAGGAAACCTTGCAGTTGGCGGTAACGTAGTTCACGGCGAAGTCACGCTTCATGTAAGCGTACTGTTCGAGAACCAGGCAGCCATCCTTTTCCGGATGAGCCTTGAGGGTCATGGTCTGAGGAACCCAGTCGGCGTTGGTGAGCTGCTTTTCAGCTTCGAAGTGGCTGAATTCGTAAACGGGAACAACATCAATTTCCTTAGCGGCCTTAGAGATGTTGGTAACCTGGATGTCCTGGAGGAGGGTGTTGGATCCGGTCGGAACGAAGATGGTGACCTGAGTGCGAACGCCCTGGCATTCAGCAATCCAACGCATGTAGGACAGACCCACGCGGCATTCCCACTTGTCCATCTTGGTGAGGGTCGGGACCACGAACGGAGAGAAAACACTGTAGCCCTTAGCATCCTTAACGCGGATATAAATGGTGCTTGCCTTGAAGTCAGAGTTCGGCATCTGGGCGATGTACTTGGTGATACGGTTGAGAGCCGGGTCGCCCTTGCAAACGAGGGTACCACCGGTAGTATCAACGATACCGCCAAAGTTCAGAGTACCAACGTAGTTGCACCACTTGATCGGGGTTGCCGGGGTGGTCAAAACGTATTCTTTGTTGGCGTCATCGAAATAACCGTACTGAGCGGCGGCCTTCTTGGTCACCTTCTTAGCAGCAGCCTTCGGGGCGCTCTTCTTTGCTGTCTTTGTAGCCATTTTATCTCCGTTAGAGAGGGGTTGTGTTTAAGAGTTTTGAGCATTCAGCCGTGAGTTTTGAGCAAAATGCCACTAAATCTTTTCAGTTCAAAATCTAGAAATAAAAAGTGCAGCGGAAGAAAGAAATTTCTCCCGTTGCGTATACATTTGGTTTACTTTTCGGCGGAACCCTCGCCTTCGGGCTTCTGGTTAAAGTTTTCGAAGGGGCGGTTACCGAAGTTGATGTAGAAGTAGCCATCCAGCTTCTTGTTGCGGACTGGGTCACGCAAAATGCCGATGGCGGCGCGCACATATTTGAGTTCCACCAGGATGTGGTCGCGGCTCATGCAGTTGAGGAACGGACCCTCGGGGTAAAGGGTGGGCTTAGGTTCTTCGGCAATCATCTTTTCAAGATTCTCGATTTCCTGGACGAGGCGACGTTCATGAGCTTCCAATGTGCGGATCAGCTCCTTGTTTTCAGCGCCATAGAGGAAGGCAAAGCCCAAGGTTCGAGGATCGTCGTTGAAGCCGGTCAGGTGCTTAAGGACTTCCTTCTTCAGAACTTCCCTACCCTTGTCCGTGATATTGAAAACAACACGTTCAGGACGATTTCCGTCACGTTCGGTACGGCCTACAATGCACTCGTTCTTCTCGAGAGTAGTCAATCGGTTGTAAACAGTAGAAGTGCTGAGATTTGCCCAGCGGTCCAGTTCACGTTCGCGGATTTCCGTAATGATATCATAACCGCTGCTTTCGTGTTCCAGTATAAGACCTAACAATACCAGGTCGTAACGATTCATAAACCCTTATCCTGTTCTATTCCCTTTTTACCAACTCGACCTATAGTCTCGGAAACCATTATTCCAAGTTGGAATATCCCTAATATATGTAAAAAAAAACTGTGTGGTTCACTTTTTTTCAAAAAAAAGTTAAAAAATAAGGTACGGAGCAAGCTACGACTTGACGCTCACCTTAAGGGAAATCAAAATGGCCATCATGGTCAGGAATCCGCCGGTCACAAGAATTAAGGAGGCGCTGATAGTAATGTCGCCCATGCCCACCAGCGGCGAGGCAATTCCGCCCATAAGGAATGCGGCGGCCCCCATGGCAGCAGAGGCTGTGCCCGCGTTGCGACGTTCCGCATTTAATGCAAAGGCCGTTGCCGGCGGCTGAATCAGACCAAACATAAAGGTGAGCCCCATAAAGCAGGGCTGCAGGAGATACAGCGGAATATGGTTCCGCAAGGCAGCGCCTACCGCCAGGGAGAATCCCAAAATACCAAAGGCCGCTATTTTTAACGCCTTACTCCCCTCGCCTATCTTACCCGACGCGGCACAACCGATAGCAGTAAAGGCCGCGTTCATGGCAAAACAAGCGCTAAAGCCCATGGGACTCAAACCATAAAGCTTTTGATAGATGAATGGCGATGCGGAAATGTAACCGAAGAGCACAATCATGGAGAAGGTACAAACAAGGAAGTACATCAGGAAAACGCGATTGGAGAAAACCTTACCGTAGAGGGTAAAATTCGAAAGGATTGACTTCTTGCTGCGGCGCTTTTCCGGCAGGGATTCCTGAAACTTTCCCGCCATAAAGAGCAGCACAAAACCGTAAACTAAGAGAACTGCGAAGGTACCTCGCCAATCCATAAAATTCAGGAGAAAACCGCCAAGGACTGGAGCAAGAATCGGCGCCACTCCGTTTACGGCGCTGACCATGGCCAGGAACTTCGTCAGCACCGGGCCACGATAAGAGTCCGCAGAAACGGAACGGGCAATAACGATGCCACCGGAAGCAGCCATCCCCTGAAACAATCTGAATACATTGAATACGATGACATTTGGCGAGAATATGCAAGCCAAGGTGCCTGCGACAAACATCGCAAGGCATGCAATCAAGAGTTTTTTGCGGCCGAACTTGTCGCTTAGGGGACCAATGAATATCTGCCCCACGGAAAGCCCCAGCATGCTCATGGTTAGGCTCAGCTGGGACATGGACGGAGTCGTCTTAAAGAACTCCGCCAAGTTGGGCAAGGCCGGCAAATAGAGGTCCGTGACGAAGGGCCCAAAGGCAGAGAGCAGAGCCAGCAGGAACAAGAGGAACGTGAATTTTGTTTTGGAACTCACGATTTTCATCCTTATAAACCAACAGGAGTTTTACGCCAAACAAAGGCGGCTCGTTGATTTTCGGGCCCAATGATAGAAATTTTAGAGAGATGGGTCAAGGAATGGATTTGCAGGGGCTGTTCGGGAAATGACGGTCCGAATCGAAAAAAAAAGGCTCACAGCCGTTAAGCTGTGAACCGTTTTTAAGCTTTCGCTAATTCAAGCAATTAAGCCTTAAGGCGTGCTTCGAGGTCGTCGAGGCAGTCGTACAGTTCCTTCGGCATGTGAGAGCCGAACTGTGCGAAGTGGTTTTCACGAATGTCTGCACATTCCTTCAACCAGCCTTCCTTATCAACGGAAGTGATAGCCGGGATCTGCTTCTTGTAAACTTCGTCGAGGCCTTCGAGGTTCAGAGCACCTTCAGCAGGCATCAGACCAATCGGAGTGTCCTTAGCGTTGTCTACGCCGTTGCAACGGTCGAAGATCCAAGCGAGAACGCGGCTGTTGTCGCCGTAACCAGGCCACATGAAGCCACCCGGAAGTTCTGCGTTGTTTTCGTCCTTACGGAACCAGTTAACGTAGAAGATCTTGGGGAGCTTTTCCTGATCCTGAGCAGCAGCACCAACTTCAACCCAGTGCTTGAAGTAGTCACCCATGTTGTAACCGCAGAACGGGCGGATTGCAAACGGGTCACGACGGATCTTACCAACTTCAGCAGCGTTAATGGTAGCAGCAGCGGTGATTTCGGAACCAACGATGGAGCCGAGGAACACACCGTGGTTCCAGTTACGAGCCTGGTGAACCAGAGGAACGGTAGACGGACGACGGCCACCGAAGAGGATTGCAGAGATAGGTACGCCTGCAGGATCTTCCCATTCCGGAGCAATGCAGGGGCACTGTTCAGCAGGAGCGGTGAAGCGAGCGTTCGGGTGAGCCATTTCTTCGCCCTTAGGAGCCTTGTCCTTGGGGAGAGCGTCACGGGTGTTGCCCTTCCAGTCAACCAGCTTACCAGTTGCCGGGTAGCCGATGCCTTCCCACCATACGTCGCCGTCTTCAGTGAGGGCGCAGTTGGTGAAGATGGTGTTGGAAGAAGCAGAAATGAGAGCGTTCTTGTTGGACTGAGCGGAGGTGCCCGGAGCAACGCCGAAGAAGCCAGCTTCAGGGTTGATAGCATAGAGGCGGCCATCCTTGCCGTACTTCATCCATGCGATATCGTCACCGATGGTTTCAACCTTCCAGCCCGGGATAGTCGGGATGAGCATAGCGAGGTTGGTCTTACCGCAAGCAGACGGGAATGCGCCTGTTACGTACTTAACTTCGCCCTTGGGGTTGGTGAGCTTCAGGATGAGCATGTGTTCAGCGAGCCAGCCTTCGTCGCGAGCGAGAACGGTAGCGATACGGAGAGCAAAGCACTTCTTGCCGAGCAGAGCGTTTCCACCGTAGCCAGAACCGTAGGACCAGATGAGGTGTTCTTCGGGGAACTGGGAGATGTACTTCTCTTCAACGTCAGCGCAGGGCCATACACCATTGTCCTTTTCGCCGTTGTTGAGCGGCTTACCAACGGAGTGGAGGCAGGGAACGAATTCTGTGTTAGCGTCGGCGTTGAAGATATCGAGAACCTTCTTGCCAGCGCGAGTCATGATGTCCATGTTGAGAACGACATATTCGGAGTCAGTGAGTTCGATGCCGTTCTTGGAAATCGGAGAGCCGAGGGGGCCCATGCAGAACGGAATCACGTACATGGTACGGCCGTGCATACAACCCTTGTAGAGACCCTTCATGGTTTCCTTCAATTCAGCCGGATCAATCCAGTTGTTGGTCGGACCAGCGTTTTCCTTATCCTTGGAAGCGATGAAGGTACGGCCTTCAACACGAGCCACGTCAGACGGAAGAGAACGGAAAAGGAAGCTGTTGGGCTTCTTGTCGCTGAGCTTGGTTGCAAGGCCAGCGTCTACGCACTTCTGCATGAGGGTGTTGTATTCTTCCTGAGAACCGTCGGCAACAACAACGTTGTCCGGTTCGCACATGGCGATGCATTCTTCAACCCAAGCCTTGATGCCCGGGTGCTTGATGTCATTGAGAGTAAGAGACATTTTGACTCCTATTAGGGTTATGTGTTTTTCGATAAAAATCTCGAACACTAAAAATGTATAAAATTTTAATGCTACGAGAAGATTCTTTTTTCAAAAACAACAAAAATATAAGGGATTTAGACGGCCAGAGGTAGTCCGACCGAGACCGGAGGTTGCTCAAAGGAGTCCATCGAAAGCCCGAACAAATTATTTTTTGAGAATTTTTGCGTTTTTTGTTCGTTTTTCCTAAAAAATTGATAGATTATGCCATGTAACTTTTTTCTTTACCATTATTAGAGGTAATATGAGCTGGTCCTACTCTAGAGAACACCAGAAGAACATTCTCTGCATGATCATGGCCGGTGGCCAGGGCAGCCGTCTGCAGCCCCTTACCCGCGACCGTGCAAAGCCCGCAGTCCATTTCGGCGGTACTTACCGTATTATTGACTTCGTCTTGAACAATTTCATCAACTCCGGTATCTTCAAGATCAAGGTCTTGACCCAGTTCAAGTCCGATTCCCTGAACAAGCACATTTCCGCCGCATGGAACCTTAATGCAAGCCTCGACCAGTACGTGGACTTGGTGCCTGCACAGATGCGCACTGGTGACGAATGGTATCGCGGTACCGCAGACGCCATTTTCCAGAATATCAACCTGATTACCGATGAACGCCCCGACCTGGTGGCCATCTTCGGTGGTGACCACATCTATAAGATGGATATCAATCAGATGATTGACTTCCATCTCTCTCGCGCGGCACTGCTCACTATCGCTGCCATTCCGGTTCCCGTAGAAGAAGCTCGCGAATTCGGCATTATCGAAGTGGACCAGGACAACCGTATGGTCGGCTTTGAGGAAAAGCCCAAGAATCCCAAGGAAATGCCGGGTCGTCCGGGTTGGTGCCTTGCCTCCATGGGCAACTACCTCTTTACCAGCAAGTTCCTGGTCCGCGAACTGATGAAGGGCGCTGAAAGCGGCGCAACCGACTTCGGTAAGCATATTATCCCGGCCCTGTACCACGACTATCCGGTGTACGTCTATGACTTCAACACCAACATCGTCCGTGGCGAACAGGCCAGCACCAAGGGTTACTGGCGCGACGTTGGTACTCTCGACGCCTTCTACGAAGCCAACATGGACCTGTGCTCCGAAAATCCGCCCTTCGACCTCTACAACAACTACTGGCCCATCCGAACCTTCAACTGGAACCAGCCTCCTGCACGATTCTTCGCAGGTGACGCCGAAGCCCACCAGGGTGCAGCCATCGACTCCATCGTGTCTGCCGGCTGCGTTATCGGTGGCGGTACCGTGGTGAAGAGCATCCTCTCTCCGGGCGTTACCATCCAGAAGGACGCCATGGTAGAAGAATCCATCCTCTTCCCCAACGTGACCATCGGCCCGGGCGCAAAGGTTCGCAGAGCCATCATCGAAAAGGGCCTGCATATTCCCGCCGGCTTCCAGATCGGTTATGACTTGGAGCGCGACCGCAAGCTGTTCCACGTCACCGAATCCGGCATCGTTGTGCTGGCTAAGGACACGATTATTAAGGCCTAACAAGGCGAGTGAAGCGAGAGTCGCGCCAAAGCTTGCTTTGGCATGACCGAGCAAATGAGCCTGCGTTCGAAGAACGCCAGGCGAGTGAAGCGAGAGCAAATTTGTTTGCTCTCATTTCCGAGCCGCAGAGGCCTGCGCTTGAAAAGTGCAAGGCGTAATGAAGCGAGCGCTGCGCGCAAGCTTGCTTGCGCATAGCCGAGCGTCGCAAGAAAAAGCAGGTAAACACCTGCTTTTTCTTTTTTAAACTATTCAACCATTTTATTCCACCATCTGTAGGAATTCGGTGGACGTAATGATGGGAATGTTCAATTTTTTTGCCTTGACATTTTTGCTAGAGCCCGATTCGGTGTCGTCCGTAACCAAGTAAGAAAGGCCAGCCTTTACCGCAGATACGGAACCGCCGTTATCCACAACCATCTGCTCCAATTCCTTGCGGGGACGAACAGCCTTGCCAGTAAAGCAGAAGCTTAGTCCAGCAAGCTTCGCCGAAGCCGCGACGAAGGTTACCGGAGCAAACTTGAAATAGACAGCACATCTGACAAAGTCTTCTTGTTTCAGCTTGAGTTCGCGAACAAGATTCTCCTTGACATCTTCAGAAACGATGCCGGGAATGTCGGCAGACATCAAAGCGCCCATATCCATGGCGAGCGCCATCTGCGGCATATCGTAGAAGTCCTTGAACAGCGGAACATCCTCGAGACCAGCCAACTTCTTTGCAGCAAAACCCTTCATATCAAAGAGGCTAAGGTAATCGGACAGGCGAATTTCCTTGGCAAGGGCAGTCCTCATGTTGTTCATGACCTTGCTGCCATTGATGCCGCCAGCCGCGGCAACAAAGTCCGCTTCCTTTGCCTGCAGCAGGTCTTCCAATGTTTTGAAGCCACAATCTGTCGCCAGTTTTTCTACGAAGGCAGAACCCGCGCCGTCAATTCCAAGTTCCGTGAAGAAGTTGGCGAACTTATGAACGGACTTCTGGGTACACTCCATATTAGGGCACTCAATGTAGCCGTTTTCCTGCAGCTTGAGATTTGCTCCACACACGGGGCACTTGGACGGAACATCGAAAGTCCTTCCATCAGGATTCTCACTCACAACTCGTTCCAGGTAGGGAATGATCTCGCCACTTTTCTTGATAACGCACTCACAGCCGATATATACGCCCTTTTCCTTCATGATCGAGGTATTGCCAAGACTTACGCGACTTACGGTGGTCTCGTTCAATTCTACTGGTTGCAGGATTCCCACTGGCTGCACTAAGCTGCCGGCCATGTTCCACTCGATATCCAGCAACGTAGTCATGGCGGTTTCCAGCGGGAACTTGATGGCACACTGAGTCATTGGAGTACGACGCTTCAAATCCTCGTAATCAATCTCGTTCTGCTTGACCACGATACCGTCGCAACCATAGTCGATTTTTGTTTTGCGCGCATCACGAATGTAGTCACGGAATGGAGAAATCTCGTCGAATGATGTAACCAGCTTATATTCCGGGACTTCGAAACCGACATGCACAAGCCACTCCATCTTTTCGGTTTCATATTTGAAGTTCTGGTCATTTTTCAAGACATCGTAGGCAATAAAGCTCATATCCTCGGAACCTTCCCCATCCAGGCGCTTTGCAAGCCCTGCGCTAGCATTGCGGGCATTGCGCATGGAGCCTTCATACTTTGCTCGGAATACGGATTCCTTCAACAGAAATTCACCGCGAATGGAACCGGAAAATCCAGGAATATTTAGAACAACATTATTCCACTTGCGGGCGGACAGTGAAATATCTTCGCCCTCGAATCCATCACCACGAGAAATCGCAATTTTCAGCTTTCCGTCCTCGAAAACAAGCTCTACACCGGCACCATCCACCTTTGCGTTGAGCATGTATTCCCTAGCGTCGCGATTCTCGTACCATCGCAAAAATTCGTCCATATCCTTACACTTCTGCTGAGTGCCGGTAACGAGAATATGCTTGAACTTCTTGCGTCCGGTATCATCGGCGGCAGCCAATCCACCAGCGGCCAAGGCATTACTCGGATCAAGAAGCTTCAGTTCTTCTACAAGAATGTCATACTCTTCGTCGCTGATAGATTCCCTACCGTTGTAGTAATCCTCGGCGGCCTTCTTAATGAGAGATTCAAGTTCTTCGATACGAGTCATAGAAATCCAATGTACGGTTACAGTTTTCTTTGGCAAATTTACAACTTTTCAAATATTTTTGCGACATTCAAGATGGAAGTTTATAGGAACGGGAACCCCCAAAAGGTTGCAGAACAGCTCTTCGAGCCTTGAGACAAGAGCCAAGTCACATGCTATTTTACTAAATTTACTCCGTATGAGCGAAGATATTACAAGCACGCTTTCCCAAAAGTTGCAAGATATTGCCAAGGCACCCAAGTACCGCGGTGCCATCTTCCAGATCGAAGCCGACGAGAAGGGCCTGGCCCTGGTGGACGTGAAGGTTGCAAGCCTCAAGGTCTACCTGATGATTGACCCGGACTGCGACAAGATTCTGGAAACCCGATTCTTTACATACGGTGGTCCCATCTTTACCGCTCTTGCCGACACATTCTGCAAGAAGATCCAGATGGTTACCGTAGACGACGCCTGCAAGATTACTGCGGAATCCATCGAAGAGGAACTTCGCGACATTCCTGAAGTTCGCGCTATTCCGGAAACTGCTCCCGAAATCAAGCAGTTGAACGAGCTGATCAAGCTGGTGGAAGAAACCTACCCCGAAAAGAAGGGCGTGGCTATCATTACCCGCGAAAAGCTGGATCGCATCAAGTACCGCACTCAGACTGCAGAAGGTCGCGCCGAGGCCGACGCCGAATGGAACGCCATGACCAAGGTGCAGAAAATCGAGAAAATCGAGGAATGGCTCCACAAGTCTGTGCGCGGAACATTGCAAGGCGACGGCGGCGACTTGGAAATTTTGGATCTTACCGACGACAACCGCCTGAAGATCAAGTTCCAGGGCGCCTGTGCCGGTTGCGGCAGCGCCATGGGCGGAACCTTGTTCTTCATTGAGGACGAACTGAAGGACAACGTCTACTACAACCTGATTGTGGAACCGGAAGATCCCCTGGACAACATCAACCAGGAGCCTAGCGTATTCGGCGGAGAACCTTCAGAAACCTAAAGGTTTCAATTATGAATTACAAAGTACGAGATATAGGCTTTCACAAGTGCGGCGCCGCTGTCAAACAAAATCTCATAATTCATAATTTATAACTCATAATTTTATTAACTAACCCCCAAGAGGATAATATGGCTAAAGAACCTAAAGAATTGAAGCTGAAGTTCGTTGACCCGCAGCCCATGCGCTACGGTGAAAACTCTCACCAGGCTGCTGTTTTCTACCGCGACCCCACTTGCGACGAAGCAAGCCTCGCTACCGCAAAGCAGCTCCACGGCAAGGAACTCTCCTACAACAACATTGTTGACGCCGACGCAGCTCTCGAAATGGCTCGCGAATTCGCTGGTGAAAATGCAGTTGTCATCGTGAAGCACATGAACCCCTGTGGTCTCGCTACCGGTAAGACTCTCCGCACTGCCATGGAAGCAGCATGGGAAGGTGATCCGGTGTCCGCTTTCGGTTCCGTGATCGCAGTGACCAAGAAGGTCGACCTGAAGACTGCAGAATTCTTGAAGGGCAAGTTCGTTGAAATTCTCCTTGCTCCGGCTTTCGAAGCCGACGCTCTTGAATTCCTCAAGAACAAGTCCAAGGACATCCGCCTCTTGGAAGTTGGCGAAATCAAGAAGGCCACCAAGATGAAG
Organism: Fibrobacter sp.; assembly: GCA_045597545.1. Classification (GTDB taxonomy): domain Bacteria; phylum Fibrobacterota; class Fibrobacteria; order Fibrobacterales; family Fibrobacteraceae; genus Fibrobacter. The sequence continues at coordinate 3,403 of JAZLKH010000104.1, read as the reverse complement.
GTGTACAAGCACGTGATCGGCGGTATGCTGGTTCAGGACCGCGACGTTGACGTTTACGAAAAGTTCGAATGCGTCACCAAGAAGAAGTTTGCTAAGAACAAGGAAGCCCTCGCCCGCTTCACCTGGATCGTCACCAAGCACACCAAGTCCAACGCTATCGTCATGGGTTACGAATACGCTCGTGGCTACTTCCTGGTTCTGGGTCTTGGCCCCGGCCAGCCCAACCGCATCGACTCTAACCTCCGCCTCTGCCAGCCCCGCGTTCGCGACAACGTTGCCCGCATGAAGGCAGCCCAGAAGTTCTTCAACGAAAAGGGCAAGTGCATTGACAAGGCTGGTCTCAAGGCTCTGGAAGCTAAGGTGTTCAGCGAAGTCGTTATGGGTTCCGACGCATTCTTCCCGTTCCCGGATAACGTCGAAGCTGCAGCCGCAGCCGGTGTCCAGTACATCGTGCAGCCGGGTGGCTCCAAGAAGGATGACCTTTCCATCGAAGCTTGCAACAAGCTTGGCGTGGCAATGGTCTTCACCGGCATGCGTCATTTCAGACACTAGTTCTGTTCCGTCACTAATACAGACAAACGCCGCGTCCGTCCATAGGCGGCGCGGCTCCTTTAAGTTTTTTATTTTTAGGTTCGCATGATTCCAAGTTCTCAAAAGGACATCAATCAAAAAGAAAAGGATTTGTATTACGCAGTTCTTGGATTTTTGAAAAAAATACGCAAGGCCGGCAAGACAACGGATAAGGAATGGAATGAATACCGTTCCCATTTGAAAGGAATTGCGTTGACCCCAGATATGGGCAGAGCGGCCGACATGTGGACTATGGACAACTTGGATCAGTTCCATCCGGACACAACACAGCTGCCTCCGTTGAATGATATGGAAAGCGTAGCGCGCGTATCGCCAGAGTTTCTTTCTCAACTGTTAGAAGCTCTGTACTACGGCATGCTGAACCTGACACAGGCCAATATGATTTCTGACGAGATTCAGGATGCCGATCCTGATTGCGTTACTTCAGCATCTTTGGAAGAACTTCTGGTGAAGTTGTGGATCGGAAACGCCAAGACCTACAAGAAGATGGTGATGAATTAGAAGCGAGGGCGCAACTTCGTTGCTTTGAGGTATGAGGTCGCGCTAAAGCGCTTTGAGCAAAAAGTGAATCCTTTTGGATTCACTTTTTTTAGAATTCCTGAATGATGGGAAATCCCTCGTGATAATCCTTGATGATGTAAGGATGGTCCTTGGCATAGTCATGGATTTTTTTTCCCAGATCGTTAAGGACCAGTGAACTCAGCTTTTCGCTGGGAACGGCACCAACAGCCGGGCAGGTGGGCGTCAGGGCGATGACCAGTCGGCCATCCTTGCGCATAATGCGGAGCGGCCAGATGCTACAATCAAAGGGCTTGTCCTCCCCTTTCAAAATGCAGCCTTTTTGCGGATCCAGAAAAGTGCAGGGGACTTCTTCCTCAGAATCGGCGGTTTTGTAAAGATGATCCAGCTGAGTTTGGCGGTTTTTGAAGCAACCCATTACGTTGTACTCATTTTGTTGGCTGAGTTTGCGGATGGCTGCGTCGTCGAACAGGGGCGTTTCCCACAGACTTTGCCTACGGAAGGAACAGCAGAACTTGCACTTGGCGCAGGTGGATTTAGAAAGGACTTCAGAAAGCATTACAGACTCTTGACGGTAACGTGATACTTGTGGAGAATGACCAGCGGGTAATAGGAAAGCTTTGCCTTGCGGAGACCCTCGATGTTGATGTCTTCTTCGCGGTTGATTAGGCCTACCCCGCCGAGGCTTTCGGCGAAGAGCTTGTTGATGGCGGTGTAACCGCCGTTCTCGGCGTATTCCCCGATGACTTTTTCGAAGTGGATGTCCCATACACCGGGGGAAATTTCGGTGGCCATGGTCATGCCTGCGGGAGTTCCATTGACATACAGGATGGCCCCCTTGAAACCTAAGGCATCCATACGGTACAAGGCTTCGGCAATGGCGTCGAATTCTGCACAACGGGACTTACGGTCTTCGCAACATTCAGCGGTAGCAGCGTCGGAACATTTTTCCGCAGCGTCATTACAAGGGACCGTCGCGGGTTCAATGGTTCCGCTTTCGATAAGCCAGAGTTTTTCAACGTCTAAAGCGTCTGCGGAATTTTCTGCGGTGATAGGGCGCAGTTCATAATCGCTATAGGTGCGGTTGAATCTGGAAAGATGATTGCGCTTTTTCCGATAATCTTTTCCTTCAAGAGTAGCCAAGCTTTCTGCTGAATAAATGTAGTCACTGTCCCCGCGGTTCTCTTCAATCACAAGACGATCCCCATAGAACTGCTGAAGGATTTTCAGCTGTTCATCAGTGACCAGGCAGAATTCAAGAGGGCGATTCTTTTCGGCAGAGTGCCGCTCTATGAGACGAAGATCAGCAAAAATTACGGCAAGATTTTCTTCGCTAAAATTATTTTCGGCACCCTCTGGATGAGAGACATCGCTTGCCTTGAGCGCCCCGCTTAAGGGGAACGTATAGCCCCGACGACTTCCCTTTCCGTTGTAGTAGCGGAACAAGGTTCCGTTTTCAAAGGCGATTTCGGTGCCATACTTTTTTCGCAGCAGATAAATGTTTCCAAAGCTGGCATCGCTACCTTGGTAAGAGGCTTCGCTAACCGCCTTGTAGACGGCTTCGCGATCGGAAAGTTCGGGAGACTTAAATTGAAGCATAACACGAAAATACAAAAAATAAAGGGACATCATTTTTATAAATTTGGGCTATGACTCAGAAAGTACGTGTGATTGGTGGCGGCCTCGCCGGTTGTGAAGCGGCTCTTCAGTTGGCAAGCCGCGGTTTTGACGTTCACCTTTATGAAATGCGTCCGGTAAAGCCCACCCCCGCCCATCGTGACGGTCACTTGGCCCAGCTGGTCTGCTCCAACAGCTTCAAGGCTCTTGGGGTTACAAGCGCCCACGGACTCTTGAAGCAGGAACTGAGAATGCTTGGAAGCTTCCTTATGGAATGTGCCGCCGAAGCCGCCGTGCCCGCTGGAGATTCCCTGACGGTGAACCGCGATATTTTCAGCGACCTGGTTGAGGCCCGCATTAACGCCTGCGAGAACATTACGCTGCACCGCGAAGAAGTTACCAGTCTCGCCGGAGACTGCCCCACGCTGGTTGCCGCAGGTCCTTTGGCCAGCGACACTCTGGCCGACGACATCTTCAAGCGCCTGGGCAGCGACCGCCTGCATTTTTACGACGCCATCGCTCCCGTGGTGGAAACGGACTCCATCGACTTTGACCATGCCTTCTATATGAACCGCTGGGAAAAGGGCGAAACGGCAGACTTCATCAACTGCCCCCTGGACCGCGAAACCTACGAAAAAGTCGTGGCCGCCGTGGTGGACGCAGAATCCGTGGAACC
>JAZLKH010000103.1:0-2896 GCA_045597545.1 Fibrobacter sp. | reverse complement strand
AAGGCTACACCGAAGCGGTGGCCACCGGCTGGTATTCCGCATGGAACATGGCACAGACGCTATTGCACGGTCACGCAGACCCGCTGCCTGACGAAAGCTGCATCGGCGCCCTGATGAACCGCCTGGTAGAAGAAAACGAAGACTTCCAGCCCATGAATTTCAACTTCGGACTCCTCCCCCATCACGAGGGCTTGAAGAAGAAGAACAAGAAGGAAATTCTTGGTGCGGCCGCAGAACAAGCCGTCCGTCAATGGATTGCCGAACGTACCATCGGCAACGCCCGCTTTGTGAACCCGCAAGCCGACGAGCAATGCGAAGGGTAAGGCAATCCGACGCATTTAAGTTCCACGCCGATTTAACGACCACAACCCGACTTGTTCAAATGTCCTGCAGTTCCGCATTCATTGACTTCATCAAGGATGTTCTAAACGACGTCGGTGACGTGCGCGCCAAGAAGATGTTTGGCGACTGGATGATTTATGTGGACGAAAAGCCCGTCATCATCGCCTGCGACGACATGGCCTACGTCAAGAAGTTGCCTGAACTGGAAGACCTAATGGAAGATGTCGAATGCGGGTTTCCTTACGAAGGAGCCAAGGAACATTACATCCTTGAAATGGAACACCAGTCCCACGCCAAGGACGTGGTGCAAAAGCTGGTGGAAGTCTTGCCGAAACCCAAGAAGAAAACGAAAGCTTCCGCCAATCGCAAATAATTGAAAAGGCTCTGTCCCCCCAAAATGTTGCTTTTTCTTTGACATTTTCCATATTCTATACGATAAGAGGTATAGGAGACAGAAAAACGGCAGAAGCAAATGTAGTATTCCAGATGTTTAAGTCCTTAAGCGACAAGGAGAAGGAGACCTTTCTTCGCCTCCTTGGTATGCCCACGGAACTGACGGAAATCATTGATTCCACCGACACCGAGGAGTTCCTAGCCAAGCACCGTTTCCCGAACCAAGAGGTCTGCTGCGTACATTGTGGTCTGCTTGATGTCTGCAAGTGCGGTCATACCAAGAGTGGTCACCAGAGATTTCGCTGCAAGGGATGTGGCAAAACCTTCACTTATGCTTCTAGAACAATCTTCAATGGAGCCAAGAAGGAACTGGATATGTATTTCCAGTACATCCATTGTATGATGCGAGGAATGACCATCCGTGATAGTGCGAAGGAATGCCATATCACTAAGAACAATTCCTTCTATCTTCGCCATAAGATTCTGGATGCATTGCAGGAAATGCAGGACAAGGTTCGCTTGGATGGTATCATTGAAGCAGACGAGACCTATTTCCCGATTTCATTCAAGGGCAATCATTCCAAGAGCAAGACCTTTGTTATCCCAACATCAGATAGTGTCTTTGCATTTACAAATAAAGTCGGTAATACTGCGTTCACAGTTCGTAAAGCATTTGTCAAATTCGCTTTAACATCACTTAGCTGTATTTCGATGTGATGGACTTTAATGACAGAGCCATCATTGTTTACTACTTTTTTCTCAGTAGTTGATTCTAGTTTGGCTTGTGTGAAACGCTCAGTGTCAGCATTCTTGCTGGAGGGATGAACCCGTAGTGACGGTAGGCCATTCGGTTCAACGAGGCGATTGCCAGATAGATGTGGGTAGCACAGTCCGTCAGCATCATACCAAATATCTGAACATTCCCCATCTCCACCAAGTTTCTCTTGGTGGAGTATTTTATATCCAGTTGCAATAGATTCTATCAAAGCTGATTGCTCTGGAACAATCTTCGCTAATTTAGGCAGAAAATAATCAAGAAATGCGTCCATAAACACAAAACGCTAGGTATTTCTACCTAGCAGTTTATATGTTCGGATTTATTCTATCAACACTTTGGGGGAACAGAGTCATTGAAAAAAAAACTCCTTAATTCAACAATCGCAAAGCATCTCGTATTGAAACAGCCTTTACCTTGGAATTTTGGAAGTCCCTTAGATTTTGTGTTACAACATAATCAAGATTGGAAATAGAAGCGCATTGTTGCTGCAAGCCATCTTCAGAATCTCATACACCATACCGTGCATCAAGATATTCATTCATTGAAGAACGAATGTCGATTGACTCCGCATCAATACAACCAGAGAACTCTTTAAGCAAATTCAAGTTTCCCTTCATTGCAGAATTCTCTTTTTTACACATTGCATCTAACAAAACAACAAGCAATTCTGCCTGTTGCTCTGCTGAAAGGGAGCGAATTGTATCTGTATATTCAGCAAATGCGGTTTCTGACATACCAATAAATCTACTAATAGCCCAATAAAAATGCAAGTACAGAAAAAATTTTGCAACCTATGGTTTACATAGAACGCAAAATTCATCTAAAGAAAAAAACTACTAGGGCATACGGATCATGGTCTCGTTAATATCCGCAATCTTGCGGGCTCCGCACATATACATGGTGTCTTCTAGCTCAGCCTTAATCTTATCCAAGTAGATTTCGATGCCTTCCTGACCGCCACCATAATAGGAAATCAGCACAGGGCGGCAAATGAGGCAGGCGTCTGCGCCCATGGCCAAAGCCTTGAACACATCCAGACCTGAACGAATTCCACCATCTACGAGAATCTTGGTTTTCGGGGCGGCACCTGCTGCGGAACCTGAAGCCGCTGCGCGACTTGCGGCATTGGCAGCCTTGACGGCAGCAACGATTTCGGGCAGAACTTCGGCAGTGGCGGGAGTATCAGACAGAACGCGGCCACCGTGGTTAGAAACGATGATGGCATCGGCACCGGCTTCCACTGCCTTCAGGGCGGTGCGGGCGCTCATGATACCCTTCACAATGAACGGCACTTTTGCGTAAGCCTTCAGTTCCCGCAGGTCTTCGACGGTCTTGGTACCGCCGCCCTTGCCGTTGAAAGTCTTTAAGTGCGGAAGGCCAGCG
>JAZLKH010000102.1:0-15963 GCA_045597545.1 Fibrobacter sp. | reverse complement strand
TTGTATAATTTTGACATGGGCTTTTTCTTCTGTTTTTTTTGGCGATTAAATTTTAGAAAATAGCCCATTTTTTGTTTAATTTAGGCGAAAGTCAACAAAAAAGGGTGGCGAAGCCACCCACACATGTTGATGAAGAGCCTTTTTTTGAAAATGTTCATATTAAAACTCTGTTAAATGTGGTTATGCGCGGGAATTTTGAAAAAAGGGGCTAGTCACGGCACTTGCTTTAGTCCAGAACACAACGAATGGACAATCCATTAGTTCTACGAATAACCGACATGTCAACATTTTGACCTGTCGAGCCAAAACTTATTCCAAAAGATCCCCTCCCATCGCCACCTTGGGTAGATGTCCAAAAATAAGCACCCATTCCATAAGAACGAATTTCACGGAGAACGTTATTGTTCCATTCAGCAAGATTTGCCGGTAGAATCGTAAAACCGTAATAATCAAATCCATTTCCATTAAACGACCAGTCGCTTTTTGACTTCAATAAAAGGCCGCAACGCGTCTTTTCAGGAGCATAACACTTTAAGGCAGAGAACAGAGCTTTCCATTCGTTCAAGCTTGGCAAATGCCATCCCGCCGGACAAACCCCGCGAACCCTTTCTGGCAAATCGCATGTATGAAAAAATCCACAACCGCTTCCACCATCGCTGAAGATTGCAGCTGAATCAACGGCCGCTGGCCATGTATAATAACGCCCGTAAATATCCCCCGTGTCGGAAATATCCTTATATCCGATAGAACCGAACATTGACAATGTGTCGCCGACTTGGTAATTGTAACTTAAATTTTCGGCCATCCAGGTCTGATCCGCAATTTTTACGGTTTTATAAACCTGGCCATCTCTTTCATCAGTAAATGTTCCGTGTACCACGGTTGCCGTATCAACACCGGGTATGTATTTGCTGACATCTTCAACATGAGTGTAGCCTTTTAAGCAACGGATGTGCATCATTCTTGTTGTTCCGGAATACACGCCATCGTTACTAAAACTGAAATACCATCCCTCGGCTTTAGAATTTGAAGCCCAGAAGGCTGTATGATAATGCAAAACCTTAGAATCTGTACCAGACGGAGTCACTGAAAAGCCGTAATCATCGGTGCCGTTGCCGTTGAAATTCCATCCAATCCTGGACTTCAATTTTTTACCGGCAACACTCGCCCCGCCTGCAGTATTAAACAAAGTATTCCAATCTTCGTTACTGGGCAGACGCCAACCTTCGGGACATATTCCTCGAACCTGTTCATTCGGGGTGCAGCTACCTGTGGAACAGCCCTTTCCGTCATCACCGAAAACAGCTGCAGAATCCATTGCTGCTCCGTATGAATACAGGCGTCCAAAAACATCACAAGTCCGAACGGGTTCTGCCTGAAGGTCATAAATATTTGAAATCGACAGGCATGCCCTGTCTTTTTCATAAAGGGTATCCGCGACATAGGCATAGTTCAAATTTTCTGCCATCCAAGTCTGGTCACCGATTTTTACGGTTCTATATGTTTGACCATCTCGTTCATCAGTGAGTACATCATACTCTACATCTGGATTAAAGAAGTCCTCCTTGGTTTCTCCACTCCAAAATGGATAAACTTTGGGATCCACTTTAGGTCCACTTTCACCATCATCTACATCTTTTACACAGCGGACTTGATTATCGCTCATCCCATGATCAAGGGAACTTGCATAGGTGTAGTATTGATTTGTGCGACCAATAGTAACGACATTATCAGAAGTGCCGCTATACATATACTCACCACTTGCAAGTAGATTTGCCTGAATACAATTCCGACTAGAAACTGGTGCAAGAGAAAATCCCAGAGTATCTATGCCGTTATGGCCTTCTAACCAGCCAAATCGGGATTTTAGCATAATGCCATCTATTTGGTCGTTTTTTCCCGACGCATAGAGTAACTCTTTCAGTTCTCCAAGAGACGGAATATGCCAACCTTCAGGGCAAATTGTATTCCAGACACGATACAATCTTCCGTAAATTTCACAATTTTCATCTTTTTCGTCGGCACAGCGTGAACCACTTTGCGCGTAATTCAGATTTTCCGCCATCCAGGTCTGCCTGCCAATCTTGACGGTCTTGTACACACGGCCATCGCGTTCGTCAACCAATTCTCCATAGTTAATGTTTGGGTTCAAGAACTGCGATCTAGTTGTAACTTCGGGACACTTAGCCACGGTACTGACATAGGAATTTGCTTTACTGGAAGATGAAGCAATCAAACCTTCCGAGCTACTCAAAGCACTCGACTCATCAGGTCCATTACTGGATCCAGTCCCATCGCAGGCGTTAAAGGCGAACAGTGCAAAAGCGACTGCGCTCACCGAGCCAATTTTCTTAATCGTATTCATAAAAACTCCAAACATTTTCCCCCATAAATTTAGTATTCAAAAAAAAGTTTACCCCCCCATTTGTAAATTTTCATAAACAAGCAGTACCCCCCCCAAGAAAATCAAGCCCATTGACAACACTTCAAAAAAAACATATCAAAGGTAAAGGATAACGCTATGAAGCAAATTACTACATCCGAAGCAAAGAAACTGCTGCACGATATTCTCGCCGAAAAAAGCAAAGGGCAGAATATTTCAAAGCCAAAGGCACATTGAAAGGCTTTATTCATACAAAGTAGCGTGTTCATCAGCCACCTCGCTACTTGAGAATTTTCCATTTTTCACAGTAAAAACTTCTTAGCGAGTCGCTCCACGTCTAACGCAGTCAACGGGGATTCCCGCAATTCTCGCGTAAAAATCAGACGATCGCCGTAGAAAATTTCATTCATTTCATAGATATCCAGCTTACCCATGGCATTCTGCGCGTAATCGGCGTCATCCATCAAGCCGAAGTGTTCCCAGATAAATTCTCTACGAGTGCGAATGTTTAAGCATGTGAAATCAGGATGAAACGTCACCTTTCGCAACCCTTGCGAAGATTTGCCTTTTGCATGTTGCGACTTAGAGCCATCTTTCACCTGCAGCTGTAGAGGATATTCATAGCGATAGGGAATTCCTAGGCGCAACAGTGTTTCTGCGATGATAATCTCAGACTTGGAGCGCACCCGTTCGCCGCGAGACGTTCGCAGTTCTGGTGCAGAATCATCAAAATGCAGACCTTTATAAGAGACAGACTGCCAACGAGCGGCGAACGCCTCATCTGACAACTGCAGCGGTTGGACAAGGTGGCTGCGGCCTCGATGAAGTTCCTCACAGAGAGTCTGCAGTTGCGCAGGCCTATACATCGCCAGGCAATTATCGATTACAGCCAATTCTCGTTCCAGTTCCGCCAAGGCAGCCTCGTCATAATCCTTTTGCGCCAGGGCCTGCGCTTCGGCCACCGCACTCTGCGGGATGTACTCTCCGCAAAGATTTGCAGCATCCTTCACGTGGTAATAGCAGAACACCTCACCATGCCGCCTCGATCGCACTGCAACACGCAACCGCCCTGCAGGCGCTTTCTTCAACCTTTTCCGCAAAATTTCAACAGCAGACAACAATTCTTCAGCCCGCGCCTGCAAAACAGCAACGCAGCCATCGGGCGAAACAAGTTCACCGATATCCATAAAAGCCCTAAAAAAGAATGTATCTATAAAAAAGCTGCACTCGCAGCCGCCACAAATATGCAAAACTCGTCCCGAAAAAACAAGTCAGAGAGCAAATTCGCCAAAATAGTGTACCAAACAGGCATTTTGACTATCGTTGGTGCAACATTTTTTAATTTATCCATAATAAATATGACAATTCTGTGATTACACATTGCACCAAACGTCCCCTAATTTCGTATTTGGTACAACAAGCAACCTTCCAGACCACGAAGCCACACCCCCTGCACTCAAAAAAAAGGCTCATTTCAATTAATTTGTACACATTTTAGTGTACCAAACTAGCGTTTTGCCACCATTTGGTGCATCAAAACGTTGTTTTCACCTTCTTCGCGGCATCCCATTTCACCTTCTTCGCGGCAACCCATTTCACCTTCTTCGCGGCATCCCATTTCACCTTCGCGGCACAACCACATCCTCCCCCGCGGCTCCATAAAGCAAAGAACCCCGCACCATCCGGTACGAGGTCTTTGTTTATTATGGCTTCAAAGTCTTAAGGGTTCAAGCCAAGTCCCAAATCTTACATGTTGCTGAAGATCTGGAAGCCACCGTAGGATTCCTGACCGTGTTCGCTCAGGTCGAGGCCCTTCAGCTCTTCCCTTTCGCTGACGCGGAGACCGATAGTCTTCTTCAGTGCAAGGAAGATGATGGAGGCGCTAAGGAAGCAGGGCACGGCGTAAGCGACAACACCAATCAGCTGAGTCATCACGTTGAAGTTGCCAGTGTAATCGAAGATACCCACAGCGATGGTACCCCAGACACCGTTTACCAGGTGAACAGAGAGAGCACCAACGGGGTCGTCCAAGTGGAGGCGTTCGAAGAAGAACACAGCCAGCACAACCAGCACACCACCGACAGCACCAATCAACCAAGCATTCAGCGGAGAAACAACGTCAGCGGGAGCAGTGATTGCGACGAGACCAGCCAAGCATCCGTTGAGAGCCATGGTAGCATCGGGCTTCTTGGAGATAATCCAGGAGGTAGCGGTTGCGGTAATGATACCAGCCACAGCGGCGAGGTTAGTAGTAACCAGGATGTGCGAAGTATCAAACGGATCACCACTCAGAGCAGAGCCACCGTTGAATCCCCACCAGCCGAACCACAGGATGAACACGCCGATAGTTGCCAGAGGAACGTTGTGAGCAGGAATTGCGTGTGCCTTGCCGTTTACATACTTGCCAACACGAGGTCCGAGGATCAGCACGCCAGCGAGAGCGCCCCAACCACCCACAGAGTGCACGAGGGTAGAACCTGCCAAGTCGTGGAAGCCACCTGCGGCACCGAAAGAAGTCAGGGTGCTGAGCCAGCCACCGCCCCATGTCCAGGAGCCAACGAACGGGTAGACGAAAGCCACATAGACAAAGGTGAAGATGAGGAAGGAGTTCAGCTTGACGCGTTCAGCCACGGCACCGGAAACGATGGTAGCGGCAGTAGCGGCAAACATAGCCTGGAACAGCCAGTCACTGAAAAGAGTGTAATGGTTGTAGGCTTCGGTAAAGTTCTTTGCCTTGTCTGCGTCGGTGAACCAGTCGCCAATGCCAAAGCCAGCGAATCCGAAGATGCCGGCGATGTACTGGAAGTCACCCGGGTACATCAGGCCAAAGCCGATGAATGCGTACACCGTTATGCCGATCGCCGGCACAGCGATATTCTTGAAGCAGATGTTTGCACTGTTCTTGGCGCGGCAGAGGCCAGATTCAACGCAAGCAAAGCCAAGGCCCATGATGAACACCAGCATGGCGCTGATCATGATCCAAATGTTTTCCGTCATGAAGATTGCGGAAGCAACGGTGGGAGCTTCGGCAGCAGCTTCAGCGGCGACCTCGGCAACGGGGGCTGCTGCGGGAGCGGCAGCTTCAACCACAGCTTCAGTAACAGCGGCGGCAGCAGCGGAAACGGTGTCAGCTACGGCAGCGGCGGTATCGACGATAGTAGAAAGTGTATCAGCCATTTTTCATACCTCCTTTTAACCAATAGCTTCCGGGCCAGTTTCACCGGTGCGGATACGGATACATTGTTCAAGGTTCGTCACGAAGATCTTACCATCACCGATGTTGCCAGTGCGAGCACCTGCGATGATAGCATCGATGCAGGGCTGAACGAAATCGTCGTTCACAGCAATGCGAATGCAAATCTTCTTGAGGAGGTTCACTTCGGTTTCAACGCCACGATAAACCTGAGTGTGACCCTTCTGCTGGCCGCAACCCAGAACGTTTGTGACGGACATCTTGAAGATTTCCTTCTCGTACAGCGACTGCTTTACGCTGTTGAGTCTTTCCGGTTGTATGTAAGCTGTGATGAGCTTCATGTTTTTATCCCTTGTTGAGGTTTATTTTTGTTTCGCTCACCTTTATGCAAAAGCCGTGCCAACTTATTCCAAGTTGGAATATGAACCCCTCAAAAGTTTCGTTTTTCGCAAATTTCGCCAATTTTGGTAGACAATCCGACAAGGCGCTCACTTTCGAACGCCTCCGCCCACTACCGACAAAACTTGAATACTTTACAAATTCTACATAGCACATCACCGCGTGTTTACAGAATTTGTAACTAAACCATTTTTGTAACATCCATGTAAGCAAAAAGGCGGACCCAAATTTGAGTTGGACCCGCCTTTTGAATCTGACGATTTCTTGTAAGTTACAAAAATTGTAATTACTTTTTCTTCCCGATCTTCTTACCCGAGGACTTCTTTTCCTTCATCTCCACGCGGCGAGATCCGCTGCGCAGACGTTCCCAGGGAGCAAAGCTCATGGTCGGGTACATGAAGCCGAAGAACCAGACGTTAAATACGAAGAAGTAAAGAATTGCGCCCCAGACATTGGAAGAACTTTCCTGCACGGCCTTGGCGGCCTCCCCAACCACTTCACCAGCGGACTGCACCGCAGGCATGTCAAAGGCGATGGCCCCCAAGGCCACCACAGAAGAAGCTAACATCGGAACAACCATCTGCTTTGCCGCCTTCACCAAGGCACCCGCCTGGGGAACGCCTGCTCCCAGGTGCTTCCCAGCTACGGCAGACAAGGCCATGACGCCAGCGAAACCCAGGGCAGAAAGCACAGCCCAACTCAGCCAGTTCGGTTCTAGGGCAGCAGGCATGGCAGCCATGAGCCCGCTAAAGAACGCCCATGCCAACACGAACGGAAACAGGCCGCAGGCAAAGCTCAGCTTAATCAGCACCACGGCAACCACGGCAACCAGAGCCAACGCGCCAAACATGATCATCGGCATGCTCTCGTTGCCGGCAAGCAGCACCAGGCCGCCAAAGGCAAGCGCAAAGGAAATCACCGCGGCAACGCCCCCGCGAAGTCCGCCAAACACGAAGAACAGAACCGCGGCGGCAATGCCCGCCACTGTATGGAACTGCGCCGAGGCCCACACGCCACCGACGCCATCCACCTCGGCCATCCACATGCACAGAGCCTCGGAGGCACCCACCGGCAGTGAAGCAACCCCCTGCCAATTCGTCGCCACAAAGCTCACCGCGGCAATTACAATCACCAACACCGAAATCAGACGAAAACGAAGCAGCAGCTCCATCACCTTCTGAACCTTACCCGGCTTTTCTCTTAAATCCATCATTACCTCGAAATCAAAAGTTTCTGTTTCTTAGTCCAAGTTTTCTTCCCTGAGCCGCCCGCCGCAGAGACTTCGCTACGGACAACATAGTGGTAAAGGCCGTTCGCCAGCAGGCGCCCGTGGCTGTCGTGGCCATTCCAGTGGGTAACACCGGAGACCGCATCCTTAAGCACACGGACCAGCTTTCCGTTCTGGTCGTAAATGTAGATATTCACCTTGGAGTCGCGGTCCACGGCCAGGTTCTTGAAGTAGAAGGTCGTCCCCTTCTTTCCCATGGGATTGGGCGCGTTGAACACATCGGCAAGGCCAGCCTCCATACCGTCGGTAATATTCAGCGTCACCATCTTAGTGCTCGCATTCCCCAACACATCCAGGGCACGAACCCTAAAGGCATAGCGGCCAGCGGGGTACTGTTCCTGGGCAAAGTACATTCTCAACTTCGCACGCTTCGAAGTCTGTTCCAAGTACGGCCACGGATGGTAGGGGTCCTGCTTGCCCAGAATTTCAAAGGAAATTCCCTCGTCGGCCTGTTCCCTATAGTCAAGAGCCGTAGAGTCACTTACCACCACCTGCAAGCAAGCCGGACTCTGCAACTTTATTTCTTGCCCTTCAGCCAAGGACGTCGCAACGCCCCCTGCATAGCAAGACTGGATTTCGATCGTCGGCGGTAAAGTATCCTTAAGGGAATCCGCATAGGACGATACGCCCGAGATTACCAGTCCCCGCTTCCAGTCGCGACCAACAGAGGCGTTATTGGCGGAATAGGCCCATGCCCTGAATTCTGCAGCGGAATCACCGATGGAAATCTTACGCGGAGTTATGAACTCCGTTTCAAAGCGACCGCCCTTCACAGGAATTTCTTCGGAGTAAATCAGAGCTCCATCAAAGGCCACATTCACATAGTCCGTATCCACCTGCAAGTCCAGACGCTTGTAGGATCGACTCTCCGAAAGCACCAGGTCAACAAAGCCATCTTGCATGCCGCTCACCGTGCCGGATAATTTCATTTTATCCAGAGCCATCAAGGTATCCAGTTTCTGATCCAGAGAAACCTTCAAATCCGACTTAGGCATCTGAATCACCGGTTCGCCAATCAAGATATAATGTTCGTTGTTGTAACGCTGGCGACCATAGGTAGATGTAAACTTTCCCTTTGCCTTAAGGAACGCGTCTCCAATAAACTGTCCGTTATCCAAAAGGGCGTTAACCATAAACGCGTTGGCAAAGGCAGAATTGAAGGTGGCAAAAGTTTCACGAGCAGCACCTATCGACACAATGGAGCCAGCCCCCCTTGCCATCAAGAACTCCTCAGAAAGAGAACGAGCATTGCCTTCGTCAAAGCGACCGACCGTACAGGAGAAGGAACCCAGCACCGTATAGCGATTCTTGTTGGACAACTTTGAAATGTAGCTGGGCTTAAGCAAGCCTTCGCTGGCCCAATCCGTCTTTGAACCATGGCCAAAGTAAGTCGTAAACAGGGCACCCTGATTCAGGATATTCAAGAAGTCATCGGCGGCGTCCTTCTTTTGGCCAGCGGCATCCTCCGTATAGTCCAGCAGGTAAATCTTCTTCATGTCCCAGCGCATTCCCTTAAGCGCAGAGAGGCTGTCGATAACGCTTGCCAGGGACTCCTGGTAGTAAGTATGTTTCGTGACGTCATCAGCAAAACCGTTTTTGGCATCGTCCGCAGACAAAAGCAGAGTGGAGCGCCAATCAGAGTAGTCCATGGATCCAAGTTTCTCGTATTCCTTCGCCTTTTGGACGTAGTCGAAAAATTCCGTCACAGAGGAAACAGGCAAACGACCAACGGCCAGATCCAAGTCATACCGCCCATAGCGAACGACTTCTCCTGAATCCAGGGCCACAAAGAAGTCTTCGGTAACCGCATCTTCCTTTTCGAAGGGAGGAATGTAGATGGGTCCCAGCTTGCCGTTAAAGCCACGATAATCGTAATGTCCAGAACCTGCAAGCAGGACGTATTTCAGATTGGGACACACCGAGTACACGTAGGCCAGATAGTTACGAATGGCCACAGGAGACATGCGGCCCGCAGTATAGCGTCTGTAGATGTCTTCTGCCGTAACTACCGCCGTGGGAATCGTAGAAACCGCAGAGCCATCGGAACGGAATTCGGCCAAGGCCACGGCAGCCTCCGCAAAAGCTTCGGAGGTCACGATCAGGTATTCAATCTTGGAATTGGGATTGGTAAGCTTCTTCAAGACATTTTCGTTGCTCCGGGGAATCCCAGTCACCACAAGTCCCGAACGGAAACTGGACTTGCGGAAAGCCAGATAACGAACATCATCCGCTCCATCCACCATGTCCTTGGCATAGCCATCAGCAACAGAAAGCAATCCAACCGGCTGCAGGTTCTTGAACTTCATCACCTGAACACCGGATTCCACAGGAATGCGGATAGTTCCAGACACAGCACCGGGCAGCAGCCATTCCACAGAATCCACCTTGGGATTCCACTGATAGGCTACCGTGTAACCGTCAAAACGATCAAACTGAGAATTATTAGGCAACATCACCAAAGTATACTGGTTGCCCTCGGGCTTAAGGTGCGGATCATCCATGCGGAAGTTTCCACCGGGAATAAGCTCCACATCAACCTCTATGGCCTGTTTCTTATTGCTGTCGAACAGAAACCGAATATCCTTCATTCGGTTCTTGTAGTCGGTGCCAGACAAGTCATAATTTTGAACCTGATCTGCTTGCTGTACGGCTCTCGTAGACCAAATAGAACGGTGAGGGAAATAAGTAATGCCGATATACTGACGACCGCCCTCCACCATCCCCGGAAGGTTTTCCACTTCTGGCGTATTTAGGGCAGATGGATAGGCATACGAGGTATCAAAGCGGCTATGCCACAACCAGAACCACTCCTTACCCGTCGCCGATTCCCAGTCCAGGTCTCTGCCGTAGTAGGTGTCACGGAGAATGGCATCCTTTTCGACGCGAAGGTAGCGCATCCACTCCACATCCTTGCCGGAACCCGAAGGTGCGGGCAACGAGGCGCTCATACGCAAGCCCTTTCCGCTGGACTTCCAACCCAGGAGGAAATTCTGATAGGAGGAATAAGGCGAATAGGAATGGAAGTAATCCATCTTGCCATTCACAAAGGAACTGTCTTCGCGATCACAGCGTTTCCAGAAAGCGCTTCCGTAGCCGACAAAAACGAGAGAATCGCCATCGTTAAAAATTCCATCGGCGGCAGAACCACCAGGGGAATGGTCCCTGATTTCAATAGGAATTTCAAAAATCTGGTTCGGATTACGAGCCTCTTCACCGGGCCCCATATCGGCCAACGTATCGGGAGAGGCTCCGTAAAGGCAAATCTTTTCCACAGGAATTCCGTCGAATTCATCCTGACGCTGGGGAAGCAGAAGGGCATTACGAATCGTCTTGTAGTCCACTGCGTAAAGACCATCCTCGGCAAATGTCGCCATATTGCGGTCGCCAACGCGGAACTCGGCCAAGAACTTCACATTTTCCGTCTGGTCCGCGGCGGCCTTGCGCAGGCTCTTTCGCAAGGCATTCTGCGGCACGCCAAAGCGCGCTGCGGCAGAAGAATTCAGCACTCGCGAAAGCGCACGTTTCCCCGGGTTTACGCCCCCGTAGCTGCCGTTAAAGGACACCTGTAGTTTGAAGCTCTTTCGAAGGGCAACTGAGGTTCCCTGCTTAATATAAAGCGGCACCCGGATATCCGTAACCCAAAGTCCATCCTTGAATTCCGGGGTAGAGGCCTCCACAGGCAAGAACTTGAGGGGAGCCTCTTCACAAATCGGCTTATCCAGTGGTACTGTCTTTAGGTTCGCAACAGAAACGGTGGGCAGATCCCTTGTAGGTAGCGCGACACGGTAGTATCTAAAAGGAACACCGTTGCCGTCACTGTAAAACGCATCTTCCGGAGAAAATCGTCCTTGAGCGGACTTGCCACTTTCGCAATCGTGAACTCCAGATTCCTGAACCACATCTTCCAGCACAAATCGGTTCCTGGAGTCCTCTAAAATCTTGGCGGCAAGCGCTGGCACCGAAAGGAGTGCAAGCAACACCGCAAACTTCATATTTAGGCTTAAAAATTTCACCTTCCCAAAATAAAAAATTTCGGTACCCGGCGAGTAGTAAAGCTACGGTCGAGTGATGATTAGCTCCGAAAATCCGCTTCCGCTGGTCTTGAACTGCACCGTTTCACCGTTCTTCGTCTTGGCAGAGAATAAGGTAAAAGATCCTGGATTCACCCCCCGCGTCAAGATGGCTTCCAGTTCGGCCCTCTGCATCATGAACTTGCCGTTCCATTCCTTAAGATACCAGTGCCAAGGCTGCCAGTTGAAAATGCCACGGCTGGACTGCACAAAGGCGCGCAACATCAGGGAGTATTCATACTTAAAGTAATCCTCGAAATCCCTAAGGATGGCGTTCTTTTCAACAAAGGTCCTGGTTGCAAAATCGTCAGGCAGCTGCAGGGGTTCCTCGGTCTTCTGCCTATAGGTAAAGCGGATGCTGCTGCCAGTCACCAGGACCTTCAAATTCGGCTTGTCGCGATGAACAAACTCCGTCTCGGAAATTTGTTCGTAATCGCGGAAGACCACATCGGGGGTCAGCACCGGGTTGATTTCCAAGGCTACGGGCTTTGCGTCCAGTTTCTGCAGCTCGTAGAACATGATGACCTCGCCGCGACCCTTTTGCAAAAGCACTGCCACCAGGGGCTTCTCGCGCTCCACGATGACCCACACCATTTCAGGCTTGTTATGGGCGTTGAGCATGGGGTCCAGCACTTCCATCAGCGACGGGTCGCGTACTCCGTTCACATCCCACTCCATCCAGGTGCCTGTACCGCCAAGGGAATCCAGTACGGCAAATAGGCGGTCTCCGCTAAAGGGAGACTTGGAATCTACCGCAGCGACAATCTTTGCCGAGCCCAGGGTGTACTTGGCCGAGGCGGGTGCCGCGAACGCCTCCGCAGCAACCAATAGAACCATCAAAAAAACAACTTTTCTCACAAAACCCATCATCATTCATCACTTATCATTCATCATCAACTAGAACCCGATGGGTTCGCAGAGGGATTCATCCAGGCGACTGTATTGCATGTGGTATTCGCGCTCGATCCAGTACAGGGCCAGTTTTTTGTTGGTCCAGTTTTTCTTTACGGCGGTGGCTTCCATGCCCTTGGTAATCAGGGGGACCGTTTCGGCCAAGTTCAGTTTCCAGAAATTGTCGTCCCATTCGAACAACATAATGGGAACTTCGGGACTGCTGGCAAGGCCCACGCTTCCGCGGTCGTTCTTCACCTTCATGGGGCCAAGTTTCAGGCTGGTAAAGCGCTGGAACAGGCCGGCCTTGGACATGAACAGCCAAAGCATGCGGTCTTCCGAAGTTTCCCACAGGTGTTCGCGTTCGTAAAGGCGGTACATCAGGATAGAGAACACTTCGTAGAACTGGCAAGTGTCCAGATCCTCGGGGGTGTACACCTTGGCGTGATTTTCCAACGTATCCAGCCAGTATTCCGAGGTGTCGGTCATCATCTCCAAAAGCTTTTCGGCCGGGGTATCGGTGCGGGTGGCGGCAAGGAATTCCTGGAACATCTTGTCCAGCATGGTCTGCTTGTCCTGTTCGCGGTCCTGGTACTTGGCATCCTTGGTGGCGGCATCTTCGCCCAGAGTAGAGGTCAAGCCACCTTCGGACCTGGAGCCCTCGGCACCGGAGTTAGAAGAGCCTGCGCAACCTGCAAAAAACGCAAGGAAGCCAGCAACAACGGCTGCAACTATTTTATTTTTCAGTACATGCATCGCGACACCTACCTTAGAATGACTCTCGACGAACTCTTGCGGGCCTGTACCCTCAAGGGGTTCCAGGGCAGCGGCCCCGGTGGCCAGCACCGCAACAAGACCAATACGGGAGTATTGCTTACACTTCGGGAATTCAATTTAGAAATCAAATCCTGCGAAGGGCGCAGCGCCCTGGAAAATAAGACCCATGCACTGCGCAGAATGCAGATGGCATTGGCCCTGCAGGTACGAGTAGAGCCCGCCTCCCCCGAGATTCCCTTTCCGGGTAGCAATGGACACATCCAGCCCAGCAACGCGTTGTTCCCCCTTTTCGTGGCCCACGTGTTCGACATCATGTGCGCCAAGGGGGGCGACACCAAGGCCGCCGCCGCCGCGTTCAACCTCACCCCAAGCGCACTGGTAAAGATTCTTAGGCAAGACAAGGCCTGCGCAGCCAAGTTGCAGGGCAACCGCCAGCAGAACGGACAGAAGAAACTGCACCTGTAGTCTCAGTAAAAATCATTTTACATAAAAAAATTGTGTTTTAGTCGGCGAAAAAATTTTTTGCTGCGTGTTAATAGGCAGGACCTTTCAACATGGAGGAAATATGCGTCCTACTGAAAAAAACACGAAAAAGAGCGTCCTGATCAAGGGAGCCGCCGCGGCACTCGCCTGTGCCGCCACCTTCTGGAACTGCAGCAGCGATTCCGCAACCAGCAACAGCGCCCAGGTAGAAGGGAGCACCGCCAACGTAGCCCTTAGGCTGGAGTACCCCGACGCCCCGCTGCTGGACAGTCTGGTACTGGACTGCTACGGTACAGACACCTTGCACTTTGTGCGCTCCACCGAAGACGCCAACTTCAACCTGGAGCTTTTCCCCGGCGAACATTGGAACTTTAACGCCAAGATTTACGCCGGTGGTGAACTGATGCAGAAGGGCGAACTGGAAACCAAGCTGGAGGCCGGTACAAGCGTAAATCTCAGCATCAAGATGCACGCCATCATCGGCTTCGTCTATGTCGAGGTTCCCCTGGGACTCCAGAACGACGCGGGAATCAAGAAGGGCGTAATGCAGCTGACTTCCGCAGACGAGAACTACACCATTCCCATGAAGTTCACCGCCAATAGCGGCTACTTCAAGAGCCAGAGCCTCAAGCTGGGCACTACGTATAACGTAACTATCCAGCTTTACGACGGCAACGGCAAGGAAATCTACAAGCTCACTGACAAGTTCCAGCTCACCGAGACCAGCCCCGTGCCTAAGCTGAACCTGCAGTCCCTGCGTTCCCAGGTCTCCCTTGGAATCCAGGCTGCAGACAACAAGAACGTGGCCATTACGCTGCCCCTGCCAGCAGGCTACCGCAAGCCCAAGGCCGAGGAGCTCCTTATCACCGAGTATTTTTCCGCACCCTCGACCAACGACAGTACGCAATACGAGGTCGTGGAAATCTACAACGGCAGCCTGGATACTCTGGTTCTTGACGACTGCAGCCTTGGCATTACCAGTTCCTCGTCCACCAAGTACCTGCCGCTGACCGTAAGCGAAATCGCTCCCGGCCAGGTAATGGTACTGGGCAGCCCCAAGAGCGCCAACACGCCGCCCCTGTTCGTGGGCACCGACGGCTGGGTCGACATGGGCAACAGCAAGGGCCAGCTGTACTTCAAGTGCGACGGCGAGGTCATGGACTCCCTCTACTACGCCAGTGCCCCCGACAGCCTGCACCAGAACGTGGTGCCCGCCGTGGGCAGCAGCAAGTACGGCAGCAGTGGCCAGCTGAACATCGCCAAGTGGAAAAGCCGCAGCGACTCCACAGCCTGGTGTCTGGGAACCCCCACCCCCGGTAGCCTCAGTTTCTGCAATTAAGCATAGCGGCGCAGCGCCCGATAGTGGGTGAACGCCGTAGCCAGAGGTATCGCAAAGCAAAAACTACCCCCGATTCGTCGGGAGTAGTTTTTAAAGTTTTATCGCAAGTACGTCCGGATGTCGACGCACGTAACCGCAACTAAGCGTGAATCTGGGTATTGGCGCGTTCCACGTCGAACAGACGACGCAGCAGTTCCGTACGGGCGGGGTCACGTTCTTCGGGCAGGGTCAACGGAGCCATGTTGATGGCAACCAGAATGGAACCCGGATAGTTGTTGGCGCTCTTCACAAATTCACTGGCAGAAACGCCGTCGGAGTAGAAGTCCACGACAAAGGTATCCCAGTCATCATTTTCCAACTGTTCCTGGGCTTCGGCTTCGGTCTTTACAGCCTTGAAGGTGGCTCCAATCAAAAGGTCGGTCAGCACTTCGAGGCAGGCCTCGCGGCGGGCATCGTCTTCTTCCCAGATCAGGATGCGGCGGTCGCTGTAGTCGCGAACTTGAGAAGCGGAGCCCTCGGATTCATCGTCAAAGAATTCCTTGGCGGATTCGTCCATTTCTTCATCGTCAAAATTATCAAATTCTTTTGCCATAGTAGCGCAAATATAATAAAAAAGCTATGAGTTATGAGCCTTGAGCCTTGAGAGGGCGCCTTTTATCCAAATCAACCTTGTTCAAATTTCAAAAAAAACGTCCAAAGCTCATTACTCAACACTCAAAACTCACGGCTAACTTGCCATATATATGGTATTTTTCTAAATTTGCGCGCAAAAAAAACAACAGTCCTCTATTAAAAGAAGGCCCTATGGATCAATCTAAAATCAGAAACGTCGCCATTATCGCCCACGTTGACCACGGCAAGACCACCCTGGTGGACCAGCTCCTCAAGCAGTGCGGAACTTTCCACGAAGGTGAAGAAGTCAACGAACGCGTGATGGACTCCGACAACCTGGAACGCGAACGCGGCATTACCATCCTTTCCAAGAACACCAACGTGATGTACAAGGGCTACCGCGTGAACATCGTGGATACCCCGGGGCATGCCGACTTCGGTGGCCAGGTGGAACGCGTTCTCGGTACCGTTGACGGTGTGATTCTGGTGGTGGACGCTTTCGAAGGTCCTATGGCCCAGACCCGTTTC
>JAZLKH010000101.1:0-34923 GCA_045597545.1 Fibrobacter sp. | reverse complement strand
GGGAGCGGTGCTTCCACGGTTTCAACGCCACCGTCGATAAGACGGCGGATAACGACCTTGCGTGCCTTTTCGTCGAGAGAAAGAATTTCTTCGGCGTAGGTCACCTGGGTGAGGCCCAGCTTCTGGGCGATCTGGGGACCGACCTGTGCGGTATCGCCATCGATAGCCTGACGGCCGCAGAGGATAATGTCGTAGTTGCCAACCTTCTTGATGGCCTGTGCCAGGGTGTAGCTGGTAGCCAGGGTGTCTGCACCGCCGAGGGTACGGTCGGTAACGACGAAGCCTTCGTCAGCGCCGCGATAGAGAGATTCGCGAACGACTTCGGCGGACTTGGGAAGACCCATGGTCACAACGGAAATGGTGGAACCTTCGAACTGGTCCTTCAGACGGAGGGCCTGTTCCAGTGCATTCAGGTCTTCGGGATTGAAGACTGCAGGCAAGGCAGCACGATTGATGGTGCCCTGTTCCGTCATGGCGTCAGGACCAACATTTCGTGTGTCGGGAACTTGCTTAGCAAGTACAACGATTTTAAGACTCATAATCCATTATCTTTGGCGGGATAGCCGCCAATTGTGATTGTTTAACATTAGTTACATACAAATATGCAAAAATGAAGGGAACCCGTTTTTTGAAACAGGTGAAAACGAACGTGTTTTGCTGGAATTTTGCTTATAAACTTGTGATTATTTTATTACAATAGACAAAGACGGCCAAATATGGCATTGTCGCCAAAAATGCAATCGATATGGATACCAAAAGGGGTGCTTCTAATTAAATTTATGGCCCAAGGTTCCGGTAAGGAGAAATAAACCATGAACAAGAAGATTCGCGCGGCGCTTTTCGCAATGGCGGTCCTCATGTGGGGCTGCGGAGATGATAACGCATCCCCTGCCGCGGTGAACCCCGGATTGGGTCAGGACGCTCCCTATGTACCCCCCAATGTTCCTGATCCTGGATATCCAGGAATTCCCAGTGTCGATCAACCGGACCTCCCCGGATATGAGCAACCCGTAGAACCCGGCTACAGTCAGCCGATTGTTCCCGGTGGGGTGTCCTCTGCTGGTTTGGGGACCGCGGAATCCTCATCATCCTCGGCTGTTATTCCGGGCATGGACTCGGAGTCTTCCTCCTCCTCTGCATTGGGGGGTCACTTCTCATCTTCACTGAATTGGCTGGTTTCTTCTTCTTCCGAGGAGCCCAGCTCGTCTTCTGTAGCGAAGCGGACCTTGGACGAAGAAATCCAGCTGGACCGCCAGTATGTGGCAGCGGGCAATTACTCAGAATTCCAAAGCGTTTCTAACGTGATGAACCA
Organism: Fibrobacter sp.; assembly: GCA_045597545.1. Lineage (GTDB taxonomy): Bacteria > Fibrobacterota > Fibrobacteria > Fibrobacterales > Fibrobacteraceae > Fibrobacter. The sequence goes on along the minus strand of JAZLKH010000101.1, from coordinate 33,611 downwards.
GGTGCAGCCCGACCAGAAAATCGTCTTCGTCCTTCGCCATGCCGAACGCGGCGACGACTTTAGCAAGTGGGGCCAACTTACCGAAAACGGAAAACAGCAGAGCCGCAGCCTGGGCCGTAAACTCAACAATGGCGTAAGGGCGTTTTATGGCTCCTCGCCCTTCGTGCGCACAAGGGATACGGGCCGCTATATCGCCATGGAACGCGGCGACCTTGCCGAAGGCGCTGACTTCACCGAATTTGCCGAACTGGAATCCCTCGGCGACGACTGGTACGTAAAGGATATGAATCAGCACGAACAGGATAAGAACCAGATGGGCGGCGGCTGGCAGCTGTTCTCCAAGTGGTCCTTCGAAGGCGGTTACGAACAAGGTTTCTATGACATCGGATCTCGCAGCGTCGAGCTCATTACTCAGCAGTTGCTCCCCAGCATCCCCAGCGAATACCGCATGGGCATCTTCATTTCCCACGACAAAGTGCTGGTTCCCCTGGTCGCCTACTGTACCGACCGCAAGGTGGATATGCGCTACTGGCAAAACGGCAAGTGGACCGAAAATCTGCAGGGCCTCGCCATCATCGTAAACGAAGACGGCTCCCGTAAATACATCCCCGTGGATGGTCTAAAGTAAAAGTCCACAACCTTGTGGGCCACAAACCTGTGAACTGCTAAGACTGGGAACGCGACACTCTAAATTTGTTCCCGTGAACGAACGTTCACCATGGTGAGCTGGGAGTAGCTTTATGTCACCTGTTATTATACAATGTTGGCTAGAAAACTACAGCATCTCCACAAAGTACTTGTGAATGCTTAAGTCGTCGTTCAGTTCCGGGTGGAAGGTGATACCCAGCTGGTTCTTGTAACGGACAGCCACGATTTGCGGGTCCACTTCCTTGTTGGGCTGGGCTACGGCGAGAACATCCACGGCGTCTTTTGCAGCGTTGCTGACGGAATTTACTACGGGGGCGCGGATAAAGGTCATGGGAATCTTGCCCACGTACTTCATCTGTTCCTCGGTGTAGAAACTTCCCAGCTGGCGACCGTATGCGTTGCGCTGCACCGTTACCGGCAATGTGCCGAAGTAGGTGTTGGTGTCGTTGGATAGTTTTTCAGCCAACAGGATGAGGCCTGCGCAGGTTCCAAAGACGGGGAGATCGTCTTGGATCCGTTTTTTTAGTGGCTCGAAAAGTCCCAGGTCCCGGAGCAGTTTCCCCTGGACGGTGCTTTCGCCGCCGGGGAGAATCAGACCGTCAAAGTGACGGTCCAGATCCTTCAACTGTCGGATTTCGAAAGTCTCCACGCCCAGCTTGGACAGCATCTGCTCGTGTTCGATGAACGCCCCTTGTACGGCGAGGACGGCGACGGTCTTTGCGCGTGTGTTGTTTGGGCTTTCGGTCATTACTTGCCTCGTTCTGCCATGAGCAGGGCGATTTCCTGTTCGTTGATGCCCACCATGGCTTCGCCCAGGTCTTCGGAGAGTTCGGCGATGAGCTTGGCGTCCTTGTAGTTGGTGACTGCCTTGACGATGGCCTGGGCGCGCTTCACCGGATTGCCGGACTTGAAAATGCCGGAACCTACGAATACGCCTTCGGCGCCCAGCTGCATCATGAGGGCTGCGTCGGCGGGGGTGGCTACACCGCCGGCGGCGAAGTTTACTACGGGCAGCTTACCGTGATCGTGTACGTACTTTACCAGGGCGTAGGAGACTTGCAGTTCCTTGGCGCGGTTGTAAAGTTCATCTTCGCGCATGCTGGTTAGGCGCGCGATTTCCTGCTGCATCAGACGCATGTGACGGACAGCCTGTACAATGTCGCCGGTGCCGGGTTCGCCCTTGGTGCGGATCATGGAAGCGCCTTCTTCAATGCGGCGGAGTGCTTCGCCCAGGTCCTTGGCGCCGCAGACGAAGGGCACCTTGAAGTCGCGCTTGTTGATGTGGAAAATGTCATCGGCGGGGGAGAGCACTTCGCTTTCGTCGATGTAGTCAATTTCAATAGCTTCGAGAATCTGGGCTTCGGCAAAGTGGCCGATGCGGCACTTGGCCATGACGGGGATGGAAACGGCGTCCTGAATGCCCTTGATCATCTTGGGATCGCTCATACGACTAACGCCACCGGCTGCGCGAATGTCAGCGGGAATACGTTCCAATGCCATGACGGCGCAGGCGCCTGCAGCTTCGGCGATCTTTGCCTGTTCCGGGGTGGTTACGTCCATGATGACGCCGCCCTTGAGCATTTGGGCAAGATTCTTGTTCAGTTCGTAACGTTCAGCGATGTAATTCTGTTCAGACATTTTGAAAATCCTTGTGTTTTAGTAGGCTTTGGGTGTAAATTAGCTCTCAAACTGACCTTTTTAAATATTCAATTTTCTACTTTTATTATAAGGTCAGTATAAGTCCAGAATAAGGTCAGATATGTTTAGTTATTCCATGAGCAAGGCTGGTTCCGATACCTTGTACCATTACCTGTACAAGTGCATCAAGGAAGATGTTCTCCAGGGTAAGATCCAGGCTGATGAAAAGTTGCCCTCCAAGCGCTCCCTGGCAAAGAATCTGGGTGTCAGCGTAATCACGGTGGAGAATGCCTACGCGCAGCTCCTGGCCGAGGGATTTATCTATTCGCTGCCCAAGAAGGGGTTCTTTGTTTGGAGCATCCGTAAGAGCGAAACGCCCAGGCGCACTGCCCACAGCCGCGAATCTATGACCGAGTCGTCGAACGGTAATATCGGCAGTGCATCGGGCCGTGTCAAACCTCCCAAGTACTTTGCCGACTTTGTCAGCAACCAGGCGGACCTCGACAGTTTCCCTTTCTCGGTATGGGCAAGGATTGCTCGCCAGGTTCTTTGCGAACGTCAAGGGGATTTGTTAAAAAATCCTCCCAGCGCAGGAGTGCTTGACCTTCGCCGTGCCATCGCCAGGATGCTTCGGGAGTTTCGCAATATCCAGGTGGAACCGGAGCAGATTGTCATTGGAGCTGGAACCGATTACCTCTACGGCCTTCTGGTGCAGCTGCTGGGCTTTGATAAAAAATACGGTGTCGAGGATCCGGGCTACAGCAAGATTTCAAAGATCTACAACAAGTTCAATGTGGACTGCTATTATATCCCCGTTGGCTTGGACGGTCGCTTCATGAAGGCTCTTCGCCAGGAGAATCCCGACGTGATGCACATTTCTCCGGCCCATCACTTTCCCACGGGAATCGTGATGCCGGTGAACACCCGCTACGAGCTGCTTGCCTGGGCTGCGGAATCGGATAGGCGCTACATCGTAGAAGACGATTATGATTGCGAGTTCCGTATGACGGGCCTGCCCATTCCATCGCTTCAGAACATTGACGTTCAGGAGAAGGTGGTGTACATCAACACCTTCTCCAAGACCTTGACTTCTACGGTGCGCGTCAGCTACATGGTGCTGCCCAAGCACTTGGCAAAAAAGTTTCACGAGGAATTCTCCTTCTACTCCTGCACCGTTTCGAACTTGGAGCAGTACGCTCTTGCCAAGTTCATGGAAGGCGGCTTCTACGAAAAGCACATCAATCGCATGCGCAACTATTACCGCGGCAAGCGGGACCTGCTGCTGAAAACCATCGCCCGCAGCCCCTTGGCAAAGTTCGTGGAAATCGCCGAAGAAGACGCCGGCCTCCACTTTATATTAAACGTTCGCACAAACCTTTCCGACGAGGAGTTTTGCCGGCGGGCCCGTGAGAAGGGGGTGAACTTAAACGCCCTTTCGGACTATTACTTTGAGGCGGAACCCTCGGAACATCGCTTTGTGATTAACTACTCCTCCGTAGAGGACGCCCGTATGGCGAAAGCGATTCGGGTGCTCAGTGATATTGTCTCTGAAAAATAAAAAAGAACGGAACGCAAATGCGTCCCGCTCCATTGTGAGGTATGTAGTGCCTAACTAGTCAACCTTGACGGCGCAGAAAGCCTTGGTGTCGATGATCTTTTCGGAGGAACCGTTGGAGGTGCTGATCAGTTCCAGAACGGGGGAGCCGTAGTAGGCGACCCATGCGGTGGATGCGCTTGCGGCAACCATGTCGTAGGGGTTCTTGCCGGAGGCGATGGACTGCCATGCGACGGAACCGTCGGCGGTGTTGATTTTTGCGATGGTAGCGGCATCGCCTCGTTCCATTACGAAAAGTTCGCCGTTTACAGCGGCCAGCTTGGAATCCTGAAAGAAATCAACGCCGTCGGATTCGGAGTCTGCATAATCAACATAAAAAGCTCCAGTGTTGTAATCGGAAACGAATACATAGGGGACGCCGTTGATTGCCTTGATGCTATAGGGCATGCGCATTTCTTCAAATTCAGGATCTGCATCGGAAATGTATTCCAGGGTGGTTCCGTCGTATGCATAGACGTTGTTGTGCATTTCGTAGGTGTTCCAGTCCAGGAAGCGTTCGCCGATGTAGAGGATGCCCTTGGTTGCGTCAAATTCCAGACCGCCTTCAGGATCCTTCAGTTCGCCTTCGCCGATGGTCTTGGTGATGGAACCTGCTGAAAGGTTGACTTCCACAATTTTCGGGGTGACTCCGTAGGCAATATAGATCAAGGCGTAGCCCTTGTTGTTCTTGGCATCTACGACGAAATCGTTGACGCCACCGCCCAGCTTGGTTCCCGCGATAAGGAGGCTGGAGGTCTTCTTGGAAAGGTCAACTTTTTCGATACCGCGGTTGTTGTCCGCTGCAAGTGTGTAAGATTCGTCGTAAGCACCTGCGGTTGCCACATAGACATTGCCGCCAGCGACCTTTACTGCGGAAGGGTTCTTGGTGGCAAGCTGGATGGTGTCCAGGAGAGTGCCGTCGCTCAACTTATACATGGCAAGCAGACCATTGTGATTGAAATCATAACTATAGCCATTAACTGTGGAACGCTGGAACACTGCGAACAGTGTGTCGCCAGAAACTTCAAGGTCAGCAAGGTTCGGGGTGGTGTTTGTGTATTCGACTGGCTTCACTTCTTCGCTGGAGCTGCTTTCTGCCGGTTCTTCGGAACTGGAGGAATCGATGGCTTCCTCGGAAGAGCTGGAAACAGTTTCGCTGGAGGATGAGGTCGGGGTTTCGCTGGAGGAGGATTCTGCCTTTCCGCTAGAGCTGCTTTCGTCCTTGGCTTCGGAGCTGGAGGACGTCTTGTCTCCCTTTACGCTGCTGGAGGACTTTGCGTCGTCCTTCTTGCTGCTGGAAGAAGCGGGTTCCTCATCCTCGGAGCTGGAAAGGTTTTCGTCGTCGTCCAAGCAGTCGTCGGTATCTTCACAGGTGATTTCCGGACCGCTGCTGGAGCTTGAATTGTCGTCGCCGCAAGCGCTGAAGAACATTGCAAAGCTTGCTGCAGTAAGGAGAGCTAGTATCTTGCGATTCATGTCTTTTCCTTTGGTTTAGGTGACATTCCCGATTTGAACGGGAATTGGATTGAGGGTTAGAATTTTTGTAAAATCGTAAAGTGGAGTTCCCTTCCGGGTGTTGGGTTGGGAGCGTAAATGTTGGTGTAGGTTTCGTCAGAAATGTTGGTGATGCTGAAAATCAATCGGGTGGATTCCCAAGGATTGAAACCCAAAGCGGTATTGTATCTGGCGACAGGAGGTTGCCTAGTTTTGTTTGCCCGATCCGTATAGATGCGGGTTCGGTAATTTACATCGAAGGCAAGGTCGAGATGTAATGGCAGGTACAATTTACCTTCTGCAAAATAGCTGTGTACGGGTTCACCTGGCAATAGCTTGCCGTTGTACATTTTTAGCTTGCTGTCGTCTCTCGGGTCCTGGATTGTTCCGCGAAGTGTTGTTTCAAAAAAGGATATGGGCCTACTGTTCAACTCCAGTTCGACGCCTTGAATTCTAGCGCTGTTTACATTGAATGCTTTCATTGTATTTGTGCTTACCGTCCAGAAGATTCCGTTTTCAAGGTAGCTGTCGAAGTAGGTCACTCGCAGGGTGGACTTTCGGGACGGACTCTGGACAAAGCCGCCTGCTTCAAAACGAACTGCAGTTTCGTCTTTCAGTTTCGGGTTAGAAAGCACTCCCTGATAAACTCCGTAAAGTTCCATGAGCTGAGGCTGTCTGTAAAACCTCCCGATGCTTACGTTTCCGCCGAAGAAACTTTCCTTCTTGCCGAACTTCGCCTGAACCATTCCTGCAAAAGACAAGTTGCGGGTTTCCGCGTCACTGATGATTGCGGTTCCTGTGGGCATCAGGAACTTGCCTCCGTCCACATCGTCGTCGGTCTTCAGGAGGTTTCCTTCGGCAAAGAGGGATAGCCAATGGGTAAGAGCGAATTCCGCATTGGCGGCTACAGAGGCTGTGTACCGAGTTACTCCGAAGTCTTGGATGGTCCCGCGGGCGCCCCAGGTTTCAGCGCTTGCTGCAACGCGGATGGAACTCTCGAATCTGTCGAGAATGAAGGTGCCGATGAGTTCCGGAATCAAACGGTAGCCTGCCAGGCCGTAATGGATAAAGTCGGGATAGCTGTAGCCGATAAAATCCAGGGGATAGTAGGAGCCGGAAACGTTCTTCTCGAATTTTCCGGAGACTCCTGCTTCAAGTAAAAGGCATTGCAAGAGAACGGGTGTTTCCAGTCGGTAGGAAACCTGGGCGTTGTCGCCGATAAATTCCGCAACCTTTGTCTGTGAACTTTCGTGGCCGGGGTTACCAGCTTCTGTGTGGGTGACGCTGGCGGCGACCGTAGAGAAGAATCCGCCCCGATGCAAGACGCGGTACTTCATGCTGCCGGAGTATTCGGTGAACTCGGCATTCTCCCGCTTGTCGATAAAGTCGTCGTCCTTGTTGTAGGCGGTTCCGTTACGGTTCAGGAACTCGTAATCGTTGTCGCTGTGTCGGGCGGAAAGCGATGCTGAAAACTGGATGCTGTCCTTGGGGCTGGCAGAAATCTGCGCAGAGCTCTCGAAGGAATTGTGGGAACCTGCAGTGGCGAGAATTCTACCGTGAGCTCCTTTGACATTTTGACTTGCGTTATGTCGATCTTTGGGGATTGCCGTTTTGGTGACGAAGTTGATGGCTCCGCCGAGACCGGATCCTCCGAACTTTACAGGGACGCGGTCCTTGTAGATTTCAATTTTTTCGATGTTGTTCAAGTCGATGGTGCCGAGGTCGGCGGCACCTCCGCTGGCGTCGTTGATGGGAACGCCATCGATGCAGATCAAAATATTTCTGGCCGCTACACCACGGATGCTGATCGTCTGGAAACTGCCCATGCCCCCCTGCTTGTAGCTCTGGATGCCGGGCAGTGCGGATAGTATCTCGGCTGCAGAAAGGCCTCGGCCTTCCCAGGCTTCTGGCTTGATTTCTTCGTAACTAGGGGCGACATCTGCCGGTGTGGGGGGCGGTTCTGTAATTTCGGCAGAACCTAGGTCCTGGACGTATTCGTTGGCGGAAATGGTAATGACTTCGTCAGCCATTGCCGGGCTGGCTCCAGAAGCTGCCATACCCAAAAACACCGCCAGGGCGGTTATGGACCTAGATGTCTCTCGCATCGTTCCTCAGGTTCTGTGTTTTCGCAGTTCTTCTGGCTTGGGGATCGACCTACTTCCGGCTCCTTCGCATGGGGATTGGCTACCTCACACTGGTTTTGAAATTCACCGGTTTCGTACTCCCATACAGCGGCGGGACCGTCCCGGATTCTCACCGGGTTCTCTCCGTTGCCAGGGGCTCGCGTCGATGGCAATGGGCTTTTCAGGGCGCAAAAACTATTTCGAGAGGCAAAGATAGTAAATGCCGAGTCTTTTCTGTTTTGAATTTAATTCTTCTCGAACCTGATTCCTAGGCGGTTCAGCTTGTAGTGCATGACACGGGGGCTTAGGTCCAGGTCGCGGCCGGCGGCGCTCATGTTGCCCTTGTGGCGGCGCATAGCTTCGCTGAGGATTTCACGCTCGTAGCTGTCCAACAGGGTGGAGAGGGGGCTGGTGCCTTCGGGGAGCAGTGCCGTGCCGCTGGTGACGTCGGTTTGCAGCGTTGGCGGCAGGTCGTAGGCGTTGATGGCCACGTCTGTAGTGACAAGGCAGGCGTGCTCGATGCAGTTTTCCAGTTCGCGGACATTGCCGGGCCAGTGGTAGCTCAGTAGCATGTCGATGGCGGGGGAGCTTAGACGCAGAATGTTCTTACCGTACTTCAGGTTCATCTTTGCGATAAAGTAATTGGCCAGCAGCAAGATGTCGGTCTTGCGTTGATTGAGATCGGGCAGGTTGATCTGGAAAATGTTTAGGCGATAGTAGAGGTCTTCGCGGAACCTGCCTTGCTGGATCATTTCTTCAAGATTTCGGGCGGTACTTGCAATGAGCCTGACATCGGCGTTTTGCACAATGTTACTGCCCTGACGGCTGAATTTTCCATCCTGAATGAACTGCAGGAGCTTTACTTGAGAATTGATGCTTAGGCTTGCCACTTCGTCGAGAAACAGCGTTCCGCCGGAGGCGAGTTCTGCCTTGCCGAGGCGGCGGCTGGTCGCTCCTGCAAAAGCTCCGCGTTCGTATCCGAACATTTCGCTTTCGAAGGAGTTGAAACTGCCACTTCCTCTATTGGCGTTTATGCCGTTGCTGTCGCTAAGTGTGCTACAGTTTAGCATGACGAACTGTTTTTCGCGACGGTCCGAAAGCTGGTGGATGCTCCTTGCCACATATTCCTTTCCGGTTCCTACGTTCCCTCGCACAAGAACCAAGGCGATGGTTGACGCAATTTGTCTAATCTGTTGCCGGACGGACCGCATTTCGCTGGTGTTCCCGATGATTTCGCCGGACTTGCTTTTTACCAAGTCGCGAATCTTGTCGCATTCGTCCAAATGTGCGGCAGTCGCTGTTTCGAATTTCTGGGAAAGGATGTGGTGAATTCTATTTAACTGTTCATCGCGCTTGCGTACCGAGCGCAAAGTCTCGGCAATTTCATCAAAAGCGGAATTTTCAAGCGCAGTAAAATCCATGTCTAAAACAGAAATTTGCTGCGCCAGGGATGCTTTAAAGGAGTACTCGCCCTGGCGCAGCGTGTTCTAGGAGAGAAATATGTTCCAAATATACTAAATAATTTTTGAATATTTTACTTTTTTGTAATAAAAGTGCTTTTATTTACAAAAATGTAAAGAATGTAATTGAAAAAATGGCTTGAATTTAGTGACTGCACCCCCATTTCTTCCTAATTTTGCCTTCACACAAGGAAAAATTATATGAGCACCTATAGAAAGGATACCATTGCTGAAATCGCCAAGGCCCCTACCGCCCCGGTAAAGCCTGCCGAAACCGTCAACGTGGACTACTACGGCGAGGACGTGTTTAACGCCAACGCCATGAAGGTTTACCTGCCCAAGGACATTTGCAAGAAGCTTCTTGCCACCATCGAGCAGGGCGCTCCCCTGGATCCGAACATCGCTGGCGAAGTGGCTCACGCCATGAAGAAGTGGGCCATGGATCGTGGCGCTACTCATTTTACCCACTGGTTCCAGCCCCTCACCGGTTCCACTGCCGAAAAGCATGACTCCTTCTTGGAGCCCGATGGTCTTGGCGGCTGCGAAGCCATTATGGTGTTCAGCGGCAAGAACCTGATCGTAGGCGAGCCGGATGCATCCTCTTTCCCCAGCGGCGGCATCCGTTCTACTTTCGAAGCCCGCGGTTACACGGCCTGGGATCCTACCAGCCCCGCTTTCATCAAGCGTCACGGCAACGGTGCAACCCTCTGCATTCCTACTGCATTCTGCTCTTACACTGGCGAAGCTCTGGATAAGAAGACTCCGCTGCTCCGCTCCCTGCAGGCTCTTTCCAAGTCCACCGAACGTTTGATGGCTTGCTTCAAGGCTGGCAAGAAGAAGACTACCGTTACTCTGGGTGCCGAACAGGAATACTTCCTCATCGACAAGCGTTTCTACCTGCAGCGCCCCGACCTGTATCAGGCTGGCCGCACCCTCTTCGGTGCTGTTCCTGCAAAGCATCAGCAGATGGATGACCATTACTTCGGATCCATTCCCGCACGCATTCTGAACTTCATGAACGAAGTGGAAATGGAACTGTGGAAACTTGGCATTCCCGCCAAGACCCGCCATAACGAAGTGGCTCCCGCTCAGTTTGAACTTGCACCCATGTTTGAGGAAGTGAACCTGGCTTGTGACCATAACATGCAGGTCATGGAAGTGCTCCGCAATGTGGCCGACAAGAACGGCCTGGTTTGCCTCCTTCACGAAAAGCCTTTTGCTGGCGTGAACGGTTCCGGTAAGCATAACAACTGGAGCGTTTCCTACGGTAATGCAAACCTGCTGAATCCGGGAACCAACCCCCATGAAAACGCCGTATTCCTCACCACTCTCTGCGCGGTGATTTACGCTGTGGATTCCCACGCCGATTTGCTCCGCATGACTACTGCCGGCGCTGGCAACGATCATCGCCTGGGCGCAAACGAAGCTCCTCCGGCCATCGTTTCCATGTACCTGGGCGATCAGTTGATGGATGTGATTGAACAGTTGGAACAAGGTGCTCCCAAGTCCAGTAAGCAGGCCGGTGCCATGAAGCTTGGTTCCGACAGTTTGCCGCCGCTGCCTCGCGATGCAACCGACCGTAACCGTACCAGTACTTTTGCTTTCACTGGCAACAAGTTTGAATTCCGCGCACCGGGTTCCAGCCAGTCTTGCTCCGAACCTAACGTGGTTCTGAATACCATCGTGGCCGAAGCCTTCGACATGATTGCAGAACAGCTGGAAAAGTTGGACGACAAGAATTTCCATTCCGGTCTCCAGAAGATTCTCCAGAAGATTGTGAAGGATCACAAGCGGGTCATCTTCAACGGCAACGGCTATACCGACGAATGGATTGCCGAAGCGGAACGCCGTGGCCTTCCCAACATCCGCACATCCCTGGAAGCTCTGAAGGCTCTGAAGAACGAAGCCAATATCGCCCTCTTCGAAAAGTACGGCGTCATGAACCGCGTGGAAATGGAATCCCGTTACGAAGTGAACGTGGAAGACTATCACAAGCGCGTCCGCATCGAAGGTGAAATCTGCCGTGACATGGCAAAGAATATTATCCTGCCCAAGGCTGTGGAAGCTTACTCCTGCGCCCTCAAGACTAACGAAATGGCTCTGAACCAGGGATTCCCCGGTGTGGACGTTTACGTAAAGTCTTTGGGTGAAGGCTGCCGTGACTTGACTGCCGCTGTCTCCAAGATGGAAGCCGCCCTTGCCGGCGAACATCAGGACATTCTCGCTGCCATGGCAGAAACCCGCAAGATCGTTGACGCCCTCGAAAAGGTTGTCTCCGACGAAATGTGGCCCCTGCCTAAGTATAGGGAAATGATGTTCATTTATTAATGAACATCATGGCCGCCCGTCGAAGGTGGGCGGCAAATGTCCCGTTCATTTACTAATAAGGGGCGCGCTGTGTCATCCTGAGTGGCGAAGCCACGAAGGATCTAGCAGCACAAAACAAAAAAAGAATCCCTGACACTATCTGGTGCCGGGGAATTTCTGTATATTGGCTAAATTGAATGATTTTTGATTGATTTAGCCCTAAAATAAGCTATAACTGGGCTATTTTAATGAATTTTTATTCGATTTAGCCCTATAATGAGTTATTGTTGGGCTGTTTCGGCAAATAATAATGTATATTAGCTCAAGGAGTTTGACTTTATGAATTTAATTGGGCGAAATCGAGAAATTCAATTACTGGATTCTTATTACTATTCCGGCAAGCCGGAATTCATAGCTCTTTATGGTCGTCGCCGTGTGGGAAAGACCTTCTTGATTGACCAAAAATACGGCGATGAACTTTGCCTGAAAATTACAGGGATTATTGACGGCTCAGCCCAGGAACAAATGGCGGCGTTTGCCATTTCGCTTCGTCAGCTCGGTTATCAAGGTGATATTCCAAAGAATTGGCTCGATGCATTTGCTCGCTTGCAAACTTTGCTTTCTCAAAAAATAGTTGCGAAAAAGCGATGCGTGCTCTTTATAGACGAACTTCCTTGCTTTGAAACGCCAAAGTCAGGATTTGTCAAAGCTTTCGGAAATTTCTGGAATAACTGGTGTTCTACCCGCCCAGAAATAATGCTTATTGTTTGCGGAAGTGCGACTAGCTGGATGATAAAGAATATAATTGATTCCCTCGGAGGACTGCATAACCGTATTACTCACGAAATGCATATCAGGCCATTTACTCTTGCCGAAACGGAAAATTTTCTTCGTTCCAACAATATCTTGTGGGACCGCCTTTCTGTGCTGCAATCCTATATGGTCTTTGGTGGGATTCCGTACTACTTGAACTTGATCGAAAAAGGCGAAAGCCTTGCCCAGTCTATTGATCGGCTTTTCTTCGCCGAAGACGGAACGTTGAAAAATGAATATGCTAGGCTAATGAAATCCCTGTTCAAGACGCCTGATCCATACATTGCAATTATTGAGACCCTTTGTAAAAAGAAGAAAGGGCTCACTCGCGAAGAAATCGCAAATGCAATGAGGATTTCCAACAACGGCCACTTGAGCGAATGCCTTACCAACCTTGTGCAGTGTGATTTTATCCGGTATTACAATGTTCGCGAAAAGAAAATCAAGTTGACGGGAGGCGTTTATAAACTGACGGATTTCTTTGTTTATTTCGTTAACCAGTTTTGCAAGAAAGCTACCACCGATAAGCATTACTGGACGAACCATCTAAATACACCGACTGTCAACAATTGGATGGGGCTTGCGTTTGAACGCATTTGCCTAGCTCATGTGGAACAAATCAAGAAAGCCTTGGGCGTTGAACAAATTGGAACGGAATATTACAGTTGGCGAAGCAAGAACGCGGAAGAAGGGGCGCAGATAGATTTAGTCCTTGAACGGGCCGACCGCATTGTAAATGTTTTCGAAATCAAATATTCCGAGGGCGAGTACTCCCTGCAAAAAGATGAGTATTTGAAAATTCAAAATCGGATTGCAGCATTCAAGCAAGAAACCGGTCTTCGGTCTGCTCTATTCCCGACCATGATGGCGACCTTCGGCTTGAAACAAAACGAATACGCCGCGCAGATTCAAAAAGCCCTCTGCATGGATGACTTGTTCGCCGATTGATGGCGTGCTGATTTTGCCAAATTCCCTGCTGGGAAGCCTATCTGTTTTATATAGCAGAGAATTTTGTTTTATGAGCGGGCGACTTGCTTGCGAAGGGCTGAAAAAGCGTGGAATTGATGACGATAAGTTTTATTTTTGTTTAAGAAGATTTTAAATGAAGAGGAAAATCGTCAAAAAACAGAAGAACTGAAAAAATTATTTCTGCTCTACTTTTAAAGTGTCGTTTGCTGGAGTTGGCTCGGCGTCGCTCATGAGGGCTAGGACTTCTTGCAAAAAGTCACCAGGCTGCTTGCCGAAAAAGGCCGCCATCTTGATGAAATTCACCATGGTGAGCTGGGTATGGCTAAAGTGTCCGCTCTTGCGCTTGATTCCGGTTTCGACTCCATAGAGCGTGTTTTTATGCAGATTCAGCTGAAAGGCCAGTCCGTCGCGGGAAATTCCCTTAATCTTGCGATACTTGCGGATGACCTTGGCTAGGGCCGCTGCGAAGCGGTCGTCGTCAATCTGCTGCAAGTCCGGGAACTTGGTTTGCGGAATATGGTTCGCCATCTCCCGTATTTAGCATTTAACTCAAAAAGAAAGTATACAGATGTCTGTTATAATTTTACAGAGGAATGTGATTGTGAGGCACAAGAGATTTTTAGCAAGTTCTCTTAGCCATCCCTAAAAAGTCCCCCGAGCTTGTCGAGGGGTGTTTTTTGAAAATTTTACAATTTTTCACGAACAAACGGGATGAAAAATTCGTGTATAGAGTAGGGCCTGAAAAATAGGCGCTGCCTATGCGGGGGCGTTCCCGCGGAACATCTAATGAATTATAATGAAAAGATTGAGCAGATGCTCAAGCGAATAAAAAGTCACGTCTTCTTGGACCCGACACTGGATATCGTCTTCAAGTACCTCTTCTCGGTGGAGGCGACCCTGATTCACTTCTTGAACGCAATCCTCCATCTGCCCGATGAAGTGAAGATTGTGTCCGTGCGGCCCCAGAACAAGGTGACCGTCAAGCTTACGTCCAGTTTCGGGGACGAGGAAGTCCGCTTCGACCTGCACGCCAAACTGAACAATGGGAAATACCTTGATTTAGAGGTGCAGCGGGCGGGACATTCCGATTTCCTCGATCGAATAGTCCTTTACGCCTCCCAGTTGGCGGTTAATTCAAAAATATGTTTTGACAGTGAGCGTACTACAGCCGAAAAAAGGGAACATCCCTACCTGATGCCGCAAACATATTCAGTATGGCTCTGCAATTTCGATGTTCCCTTCTGCAAGAGCTACCGCGAGGAACTGGGACTCTATCGTCGTTCCGACCTTGGAAACGCCGATGCCACTACCGTTTACGACAAAAAAAATTATATTATCATCGACCTTACGAAGTTCAAGCCGACGAATGGTACTGCCGAGGCTGAGTGGCTCACCCTGTTCAAGTCCTCCGCCAAGGCAAAGGATGCTCCGGAAACATCGGACAAGACCATCGCCGACGCCTATTCCCGCCTGCGGGTTGACAAGACTTCAGAAAACTTCTTATCGGAGATCGCCCAAGACATGGTAACGAATGCAGAAATATCGACCCGCCTGAACGACGCCGTAGTCGCCGCTACCGCAAAAGAGCGCGAACGCAGTCAGAAGATCATTGCCGAACAGGCCCTGGCGCTGACCGAGAAGGATCGCAAGATTGCGGAACTAGAGGCTCAACTGGCCAAACTTCAAAAGTAATGCAACGAGGTCCCTACGGGGACCTTTCTTTATAATTTCCCCGAGCTTGTCGAGGGGCTCCTGTCAAAATCTTTTTACAATTCTTTTTGGTCAAATCGGTCGTTTCAAACGTGTTAGTATAGGTAGGGCATTTCTGCCTTACACATACAAAAAAGGTAAGTATGGAAAATACAAACACCAATGACGACAACTCCCTTGAAACCCGTGACCACGACGGATTTTTCAAGTACTTCTATTCTGTTCCCGCAAACGCCCGCTCCCTTCTGGAAATCGCCTCCAGGCGTAACCAGAACCTGTCGGAACTGCTTTCGAATGTAGACCTTAGTACTCTGGAGAGCTTGCCCAGCGCCTACAACAACGTGGGCGAAAGGGGCGAGGCCGATGTGGCGTTCAAGGCGAAGACCATCGGCAACGAGGTTGGCAAGGGAAACCGCAAGGAAGTCTATGTAGGCCTGCTTCTGGAGCACAAGTCCTATGACGACTCCGCTGTCCTCGAACAGATTTACCGCTACATGTTCAACGTGATGGTCAACAAGAACGACTCCAAGTTTCCCTGGTTGCCTTCCAAGGCGATTATCATCTACAACGGACGCAAGAATTGGGACCCCCTGGCGGCCTTTCGCAAGGGCCATCGCGCCAAGTTCCAGGGACACGATCTGCCCTTTGAATGCGTGCTGGTGAACATGGCGGACATCGAGGACGATGATTGCATTACCGCGGAAAACCCGGAGGCCGCCTTGGGCGCACTTGTCATGAAGCACTCCTTTGACGTCAAGGCTTTCCAGGCGCGGCTCCCTATCGTGGAGGATCTGCTCCAGAAACTCCCGAAAATGACTCGCTATTTGATTGTAGAAAAAATTAAAGTATATTTTGAGAAACCCCTTCGCCTCAGTTATAAAATCAAGCAAGCTTGATTTTGCAACATTCGGCTTGAAGGGCTTTAGGAGAGTTCCTTAGCAAGGAGGCGATCATGGAACTGGAACAGGGATTCGTGAGCATCGGTCAGAGGCTGGGCTTCGAAAGCGCCGGTGATTACCGCCGCAAACTTGAAGCGCAGAATCGAGCTAAGGATGCTGAAAACGCCCGTCAAGCTGCAGAAATTGCCAGTCAAGCTGCAGAAATTGCAGCTCTCAAGGCGCAGATCGCTGCCCTCACCGGCAAGTGATTTCATCGAACCATCTTGTTATAATTGATGCGTCCAGCCTCGCTTGAGGTTGGGCTTTTTTTGAACTATTCAATTCACGATGTACCCTGCTTGAATAAAAGAAGTCCCGCCCTGAAGAAATCTCGTAACTCATAATTAAGGCTCCGCCTCTATTGTGCCTTTTTGACATTTTTGAAATTTTCCCTAAAAATCTCGTTTTGTTTTATATAACGGGATTTCTTGTTTTATATGAGCGAGGGCTAAAGATTTTTGGCCTATTTTTTCACGGCTAAAAAGGACTCCTAGTTATTTTTTTGAATGTCTAAAGTGCGCATGGATTTTGATGCGGAATGCTTTTGGCATAACATAAGGAGTGATGAAATCCACAAATTGTCCGAAATATTACGAAAATCACATATATCTGTGATATAACGAGCTGTTTTTGCTTATATTTATAAAGAAAATATCACATTAGACTGTGATGCATGGTCTAGGGTGGTGATTTTGACGGACTTAAAAAAAATAAAACCTTACGGAGGCATAGTTATGAGTCTAGAAGATTGCGCAAACGTGGCGCAAATTTGTGGAGTGGTCATTGCTTTTGTCGGAGCTTTGATTACATGGAATGTTTGGCGGAATGATAAACGAGAAAAAAATATTGCTGCTGTATATGAAATGTTCAAAAATATACGAATGGTTGATAAAGTTAAAGAATTTATGTATGTGCTGGATTATGGGGAACATTGGTACGATGAAAATTTTCACAAGCGAAACAAAAAGCTTGATGAGGGGCGTGTTTGCATAGTAGAAGAACATACGGTTGATTCCTATTTGTCTGTGCTCAATTTTTCTGCTTATATGCTTCATGCAAAAGCTTTTGACGAGGAACAGCTAGAACTGTTTGACTATGAGTTCCGTCGTACGCTAGTAAATAGTGAACTTCAAAATTATTTGTACAACATTTGGCATTTTTCAACACAACATCAAATGATTTGTCCTTTTGCTGATTTGGTTAATTATGCACGAGAAAAAGGGTTGCTGCGGACAGACTTTTTTGACCCGAACGCATGCAAAAATGAGAAATTTCCAAAGTATTTGAATTGGTAAAAATAACATAAGGAGTAAAAAAATGAAAAATGCAATGAAGATTGTTTTGGTGGGTGTTATGGCTTTGTTCTGTGTGAATGAGGCCATGGCAGGCACTTTTAAAGACCGTCGCGATGGGAAAAAATATGAGACGGTGAAAATAGGTAGGCAGACCTGGATGGCGGAGAACCTGAATTACAAGATGGAAGATAGTTATTGTAACCCGGAGAACAACTGTGGTGATGGTTATGGTCGGTTGTATACGTGGGATGCTGCATTAAATGCCTGCCCTAGTGGGTGGCGTTTACCATCGAAGACTGATTTTGAAAAGTTGCTGGCCTTTGTTAAGGGCATTGATGCGTACGGAGATGGTGAATCTGCAGCAAGACATTTACGCTTCAAATACGACTGGACAACCAAAGTTGGTGATAATGCGTCGGGTTTTTCTGTGCTCCCTGCTGGTCGCTACGAACACTTCGGCGAGAAGTTCGCGTTCCTTGGCGAGGCCGCCAACTTTTGGTCTTCTACGGAGTACGAGTACGGTAGTAGCCTCGCCCACTTCTTGTACGTTAATGGCTACGATGCGGCCGTCGACCGCTACTATAAGACAAGTGGGGTCTCTGTTCGTTGCCTCCAGGACTAAAGCGATTGCGAGCGATGCATAGACAAACTTGTTTGTCTAGGTGTCCGAGCAAGAGCGTAGGCGCCGTGGCGCCCTCTAACTAGGCACCCACCGAAGGTGGGAAGCCTAGCGGCGGGGCTGCGCAGCGTCCCCGCCAGCCGCAAAAAAGTGGGAACAGAAAAATAATGACACAGGAAATTGAGAGGGTTTAAGTTGTTTTCTAGTATTGAAGCTATTTTGTGGCAAAGCATTGTTGGTTTTTCCCAAAAAGCTGAGTTGGAAAAGGCTAGGGGTAATATACAACTTCCCAAGAATCGCTATACTCCGACAGTGTTTTTATCTCACAAGCACAGCGAGCTCAAATACATTCAGTCTATTATAGGCTTATTAAGGGAACAGTTTCACGCTGAAGTATATATTGATTCCGAAGATCAGGATATGCCTAAAATAACAAATGCAGATACGGCAAGACGGATAAAGCATAAAATTCGCAAATGTCAGAAATTTGTTTTCGTTGCAACAAAGGATTCTCTCGAATCCCCCTGGTGTAACTGGGAAATCGGCTGGAGTGATCGATGCAAGGCATATAGAAATATGCTGATATTACCATTTGATATAGGAAATTCGCGAAAATTCAATGGAAATGAATATTTACGGATGTATCCGTATGTTCAAAAAGATGGAGAAAGATATTTTGTGATAGATCCGAATAATAAATTAGATGACGTAATTCCTTTAGAAAAATGGTTGAACCCGATGTATGGTATTATCCATCGTTAGGTATTTTTATGAATGAATCGATGAAAGTTTTGAGTGAAGACCAGCGTCACCATCTAGATATTGTAGAGGCTCAAATCACTAGAATGAGCGAGAATTCAAAGCAGATGAAATCGTGGTCAATTGCTTTGATTTCCGCTTTAATTGGTGCTTGCTTGACGATTAAAAATGAAAAACTGCTTATAGTCGCCATGATTGTTAGCGTTGTATTTTGTTTCCTGGATGCGTGTTATCTTATGCTGGAAAGACGCTTTCGATGTATTTACAAGGCCGTCGCAGGGCTACCCTTGCCTTTTGAATATGAAAATGTGACCGTTCAACTGTATGAAATGAATCCACAAAAATTTACGAAAGGGAAAGAGTCTTTGTTCAGCGCCTTTCGCTCATGGAGTGTCTGGGTTCTGTATCTAGTTGAAATTGCAGCTTCGTTTTGTTTGTGGATTTGAGCTTGCTTGTCAACAGTAAAGTTTAAGACTGAAAACTGCTTGCTATGATGGGATATTGACCAGGAAAAATTTTATGAAATCATCTCTATTTCCAATAATTCTAGGCATTTCCCTTTCCTATAGTCAACAGGTTCAGGATATTGTCCGGGACAATACATTTACCACGAAACGCCAAAAAGTAAAGTCTCTCCTGAAAAATCAAAATCTCTCCGACAAAGATAGGGCCGCCCTAGATGAATTGTGGAATAACGCCCAGAGAATCGGACGGCTAAACGACCGGTGTGCAAGCATTTCCTTGAATGATGTGCTGGATGAAACTTGTCAGACTTTTTACAAGGTTGAACTCCCTGCGTTTGATGAACTCTATGGCAAGGTGACAAACGATATTCGGATGAATGGTTTTTCCCTGACGAAGAATGTGAACGATGAACGGTCCCTTATGACAGCCTGTGTTGATGCCTTGTACGAAATGGATTTTCACCCGTCAAAGCTGTTCAAAATGGAAACGGAATTCTGGGTGGAACCTCTGCTGGATGGTGCGGAATTATCTTATCGGATATCGTTGCATGAAAATTTTGATGGCTCGACTACCCGATGGCTGCGGAATTCCTTTGCTAGTCTATGTAAGTGGAATTCGTACAAGGAGAAGCCTTTTGTATCACAATTGGCTGCCAGATACAACGAAGCGAATAATTATCCTTTTCGCTTGGACGACTTGAAAATTTTCGCTCGTCGTGGTTATTCATTTATTTATACCATAAACGGTAAAAAAGTGTTCTCTGGAAAGATTGACTCAAAAACAAACGAGTTATTTGATTTTAGAAGATGGACTCCGGGCAATGTATTCATGTTTAGCTCGTCTTGTCCTGCGAAAAGTTCGTATCGTGGACACGCGTCGGATTTTTGCGAAGGGAAAATCAAGCTGTCGGAAGAAGACTTAGAAAATGGCTATGTTGGATCCCTTATCTGGAAGGAAGATTGATTAAGCAACAGTTTGTTTTATATAATGAAAAATCTTGTTTTATGAGAGAACTTTGTTACTGATTCTTGGCTGCATTTATATCAAAACGGTGTTTTTCAGATTTAATTTTCATTAAGGTGATGCAGATAATCTGCAACAGAATAAACTGAAAAGACAAGGAGATGCAAAATGCCGTTTAAAGGTGATACAAGAGAAGTTCGTCTCAATTATGAATGCCATCATTGTCATAGGCAGGGAATCGGTTTTAAAACTGAAATCTATGATGGCAAATTTTGGAACAAGCAGGGTGAAAATTCTATTCCTCCCAATTGGCGTACTTTTGGTTTGGGAACGCATCTTTGTGACCGTTGTGTTGATAATCCTGAAGCAACTCAATCTGCAACGAAAAGTTTTCTTGTCAAGTTAGCTGTTGTTGCTGTTCTTGTAATCATTGCGTTGATAGTGTATGCGATCCAGCATTAACTATTTACAGTATTCATGAGTTAGTTGCTGGCTGGGATTCAACTTGATTTTTGAATTAACCTACGGCATTAAAAATGTGCCGTAGGTTATTGCCAGTAATTATGGGGACAGTGTATTCGTTCTTGTAGTCAAAAGTCCTTGACGTTATTAATAACGCTATAACTAGGAGATCCAATGAGACGTGTAATATTGGCTGTTTTGTTCCTGGCGGCATTTGCGTTTTGCGACAAGCCTACGGGACGATACGATTTGATGGCTCATGCAAATTTTAGCAGTGCTCCCAATAGTGTCTTGCTGTCTGGAGGAGCTCTTGAAGGGAATAGTTGCCATTATGCAGGTAAGATAGTACTTCCTGCACACGGTGGCGACTGTCCTGCGATTTTGGTTTTGCATCTTTATTCTATTGTAGGTGGCGAAGAAGGTCTTCAGTGTGGGTATGACCTCACAATTTTTGATGATGTAGTTTTTGAAAATGGTGCGCTTCGGAGTCATTGCTCCGACATACTGGCTGTTGAACCGGTGACTTTCCGGGTGTTGGGACAGTATGACTTTACCAGGGAAGACAATCAGGCTGACTACTGGGATGATGAATTCCATTGCGGTTTTTCTTATGATATAGAACCGGAGTTCTTTGATAATCATCCTGAGCTTAAGTCTCAGGTTTTGTATCGGTTTAGGTATGATTGGATTGCGAAAAAGCAATATGCAAGAGAAGATTTTTGATTTATATTTCCCATTATGAAACCGATCATCGAGTATCAGGACTACCGCCAGTATATTCTGGATTATTATAAGGAGCGCAAGCAGGAGGCCAAGTTCACGTGGCGTCAGTTTGCGGCTCTTGCGGGCTATGCTTCGGGTTCGTACCTTAAGCTGGTTTGCGACGGCAAGACCCGTCTGACTGCAGAGGGGGCGGCCCAGGTGGCTACGGCCATGAAGCTGGTGGGTTTCAAGTTTCGTTACTTTGTACTGATGGTGGAGTACGACAACGCCAAGGATTCTTCCCAGAAGGAGGCGTTCTTTCAGGAGATGGTTTCCCTGGGGATGAAGCATCGGGTGCATGTCATCGATGACGACATCTACAGCTATTTTGAGTCCTGGAAAAATCCTGTGCTGAGGGAGCTTGCGCCTTCCATGCCGGGGGCGTCCTTCGAGAAGATGGCGGAGCAGTGTCTGCAGCATATTGATGCGCAGGAGGTCGCGGACACGCTGGATTTTTTGCTGCGTCACGGGCTTGTGGTAAAAGATAAGAAGGGCGTCTATCATCAGACAGGTAAGTCCATTTCGACGGGGGATATCGAGAATGTTCCCGCCACGTTAAAATGCATGCACCGTCAGATGGGGCAGTTGGCCTTGCAGGCGCTGGACGGCATGCCGGAATCGGAACGGCACTTTAGCGGCATCACCTTGGGGATTCCCAAGAATGTCTATGGAAAGATTGAAACGGAACTGGCTAAGTGCCGCCGCCGAATTATCGCCATTGCGACGGAGTCCGACGAAACGGAACAGATTTATAGACTAAATTTGCAGATGTTCCCCTTGACGAAATTGATTGAGAAGTAATGAAGCGCCGTCCGAAAAATTTTATCGAGATTTTAGAATGTCTGCTGCTTGCGCTGCTGCTTTTGCTTGCGGCTTGCGGTAGCGATGACAAGGATAAGACTACAGGTGGCTCCAGCGAGGAGACTAAGGGCATCGCCATCACCGACAAGGAAGTGGCGGGCGTTTCCCAGAAGGGTCCGTTCCTCAACGGTTCCTCGGTGCATCTTTACGAATTGCAGGATGCTGGCCTGATTCAGACGGGCAAGAGCTTTACCGGAAAGATCAAGAGCGACCTTGGCGAATTCTCCCTGGCGGAGATTAACCTTGTTTCCCAATATGCGCTCCTGGAAGCGGATGGCTATTACCGTAACGAAGTCTCCGGTCAGAAATCCACCAGCCAGATTACGCTGAATGCAGTTACGGATTTGGAAAATCGAGAGACGGTGAACATCAACTTGCTGACCCACCTGGCCTACGATCGTATGCGGGTTCTGGTAAAGGGCGGCATGGAAGTGGCTGCGGCAAAGCGCATGGCCGAGAAAGAAATTTTCGCGTCCTTCTACATTGAGAATATTGCGGAAAATTTTGAAGACTTGAACATCTTTAACAAGGGTGAGGGCGACGCAGCTCTGCTTGCGGTTTCTGTGCTGATGCAGGGGAACCGTGCCGAGGCCGAGCTTAGTGAACTTTTGGCCAACTACGCAAATGATGTGGAATCCGACGGCGAATGGAACGACGAAAAAACCAAGGTCACCATGGCTGACTGGGCCGAAGGGCAATCCCTGTCCGAGGGCCTAACCCACATTCGTGAAAACGTGGAAGGCTTGGACTTTGGCGATGTTCCCGGATTTGAAAAGTATGTGAAGCGTTTCTGGTGGTATAATTACGGTCTCGATCTTTGCAATGAAAATCGCAAAGGTGAAGTGCTGAAAAATAAAAACGCTCTGAGTGAAAACTTTGAGGTTTACTACATCTGTGACGCTATGGAATGGCGCCGCGCCACGGACTTCGAGAAGGATACCTACAAGTGGGCCGACGGTCGTGACGGCGAAATCAAGAAGGGCGATGTTTCCGAAAACATTTACGTCTTTGACAAGACCAAGTGGAGAACGACTTCCTTTGCGGAACAGACATTTGGCGGATGCTCGGAATCTATCGCGGACTCCATCGGTAAAATCGACTCCGTCTATTATATCTGCAAGGCGGGTTCCTGGGATACGGCTACGGTGACGCAGTACGATACCTACCGCTATGATAACGCCACCGAAGGCGATGTGCGTAACGGCCGCATAAATCCGAAGTTCGTCTATGTGTTTGACGGCTCGGAATGGCGCCGCGGCACCCGTCTGGACAGCTTGCTTTATAAGAACGGCGGACTTGCCTGCGCCGGAAAGAAAAATACTGCCGACGGAAAAATTGCAGTTGCCGGCGACACAAGCGCAGTCAAGCTGAAGGACCTCTACTATGTATGTACAGAAAATACAGCGGACCTTGCGGATACTGCATTCCGCTGGGTGGAAGCTCCCGCCTGGTACAACGATACGTACGAAGCCCGTAAAAACTGCAACGAGGAAACGGATGGCGACCTGCTGAAGGGCCGCGTCAATTCCGCAAATGTCTATGTCTGCGATTTCGCGGATACGGACAAGGATAGCCTTGCGGGCTGGGAAATCGCAACGGATCTGGAAGCCTCGATTGGAGGCTGCCGCACCCGCCTACAGGATTCCGTTGCCGCGTTCCAGGGAAAATCCTACTACTGCTATTACGGCAGATGGGTGGCAGGTTCTGCAACCGAAGACGATATCTATAGCTGGAACGATACTGTAGATGGTGCCTGGCGCCGCGGGTTCCTGCATCCCGAAAATTATTACGTGTTTGACGAAAGCGAAGGCTGGCGGGCTGCCACCACCGAGTTCGACTACGTTCTAGGAATTGACGGCTGCACCCATAAACGTGACCGGGAATTTATTCGAGTTGAAGATGAATATGTGTTCCGTTATGTGTGCTTTAATAAACGGTGGTATGATGGCAATGTGTTCAATAAGGATATACCGAAAGAGGTGTATCTAAATCCTGATGTTGTTTATGATTCTATAAAAGATGAACGAGATGGTAAAATTTATAAGACTGTAAAAATTGGAAATCAGGAATGGATGGCTGAAAATTTGAACTATGCAGATAGCATTGCAATGCCTTTATTACGCAGACGGTCAAAATGTGATGATAATTCTGAAGAAATGTGCGATGTTTTGGGACGCTTGTATACATGGTCTGCGGCAATTGATTCTGTGCGAATTTTTGAGGAAACCAATCAGAAATGCGGCTTTGAAGCGTTGTGTGACCTGCCCCGTCGGGTGAAAGGAATTTGCCCTGATGGGTGGCATTTGCCCGATTCTGTGGATTGGTCAAACTTGCATAAAAATTTTGAACACGGAAGCTTCTCATTGATGTCGAAATTCGGATGGTTTAGTAGCAACGGAACGAGTTATTTAGGTGGAGGAGATAATCTTTCGGGCTTGTCGATTCTTCCGTATCGTAGTGAGGGGGATGATGCGTGCTATTGGATTGCCAAAAATGGTGTTGGAACTCAAGATGGATTTGGAATACGATTCTCGTATATTCACGGAGACGGAGCTCCAGAATTTGTTTCCGCCGACACAAGGTACTTCTACTCCGTCCGCTGCATCAAGGATTAAACTCTGGCCTAAGAGTCATGCCGACAAAGGCCTGCATCGGCTATAAAAAATCCCCAGCACCATCAAGTGCCGGGGAATTTTTATAGGTGCGATTTCTGTTTTTACCAGAACAGGTTCTTGTAGCTTGTTCCAAGTGCGTCAGCCAACTTATGAGCCATCTTGCGACCGATGGGTGCGCGGCCGCGCTCCATTGCTGAAATTGCTTGCACTGCAATGCCCACTTTTTCGGCAAGCTGACGCTGGGTCATCTTGAAGTTGGTACGAAGAAGCTTGAGACTTTCGCCAGGGGTTGTCATGGATTGAAACTTTTCTTCAAGTCCTGAATCTTCCCAACGGATTAATTCTTCGTCATCTTCTGCAGAATCGTTTTCTGTAAAGCATGATTCGGGCTCAAAAACTTGAACGTCGTTAAACTTGCTACGCAGATATTTCATCACGTATTCAGGCACGTTCCCTTGAATAGAGAAACATGCTGGCTCAGTTTTTGGCATACGGGGCGCTCTCACGACTGCCAACATATGTTACCTCCACTTGTATTCCTTGCTCTGTTTCAACCCAACATGCAACCGACTTTACAATTTTCTTTTTAATTACAACTTCATACATAAGTATAAATATTTTTTATTTATGTGTCAATAGTTTTTATTTACATTCAAGATACATGTAGTTCGCTTAACTTAGAAAGCCATAATCATTTCATGTCAAAGAAAACCGCATTGTCTGAATGCGTGGAAGGAGCCGTCTTTACGGCTCAAGTAGAAAAATGTTTCCTTTTAGGATGATTTGCAAAGTCCGATGGCAGAGGTATTCTCTGACGTTACCTGCGCTACCCAAGGTAGCGAACTCGAACCGGTCGCGTTCCGGTCAGCTATCCAGCGTCTTTTGCAAAAGGTTTGTGTGCCCATTCGGGGATGCTTACGCCTCAGTCAACAGGATTGTCTAATACGTTACGAATATAATAAAGAAGCACCTCATGAACAAGGTGCTTAAAAATGTTACCGGTCATTGTGATTGCTTGCTTTAGGCAAACAACCTTACCACTCGCTTGATGCCTGCAACAAAGCGATCCACGTCCCGCTCAAGAGTGTACACGCCGAAGGAGAGTCGCAGGGTGGCGTCTACGCCGAACCTGTCCATGACAGGTTGAGCGCAGTGGTGGCCACTGCGCACAGCGACGTTTTCTTCGTCAAGAATCATCGCAGCGTCGCTGACGGCGATTCCGTCAAGCGTTACGCTGATGAGGGCTCCACGATTCTTGGGGTTTCCAAGAACTTTAATCTGCGGGATGGTTGCTAGCTGCTCCAACGCATACGCGACAATCTTTTCTTCGTGCTCGCGGATGTTGTCAAGGCCCTTTTCCTGCAGCCATTCCACCGCTTTGCCGAGGCCAATCACTTCGGCGATGGCGGGGGTGCCTGCCTCGAAACGCTCGGGAACATCGGCGTAAGTCGTCTTTTCGAAGGTGACGTTCTTGATCATTTCGCCACCGCCGTGCCAAGGAGGCATGGAATCCAGAACGTCATACTTTCCGTACAAAACGCCGATGCCTGTAGGCCCATACATCTTGTGGCCGCTGAATGCGATGAAGTCGCAGTCTAGTTTCTGCACGTCTATCTTCAAGTGTGAAGAACTTTGGGCGCAGTCAATTAAAATCTTTGACTGGGGAGCCAATTTGCGGACGGTCTTAATAATATCTTCGATGGGGTTGACGGTACCGACGGCGTTGCTTACGTGGGTCACTGCCACCATTTTGACTTTTTCGGTCAGCAGTTCCGGCAACTTCTCCAAATCCAAGTCGCCGCTGTCCAGAACGGGAATGACCTTGATCTTTGCACCCTTCATTTCGGCAACAATCTGCCAGCTGACGATGTTGGCGTGATGTTCCAGCCCGCTGATCAGAACTTCGTCGCCCTCGTTGAAGAACTTTCGTCCATAGCTCCAGGCTACCAGATTGATGCTTTCGGTGGGGCCGCGGGTAAAGATGATTTCGCTTTCGGATTTTGCGTTGTTGAACTTGGGAATGTTCTTGCGGGTGGCTTCGTAAGCTTCTGTAGTACGAGCGCTCAGACGATACACGCCGCGCTTTACGGAACTGTAATGTTCACGGTAAAAGTCGTCCATCACATCAATGACGCAGGCAGGCTTTTGGGTGGTGGCGGTACTGTCTAAAAAAGCTAGGGGCTTGGCGTCCTTGTCGCCAGCCACCAGCATAGGGAATTCGCTACGGATCTTTTCTGCATCAATCATGGGCGGGAATTTAGAAAAAAGCAAGTGCTGTTGGTTGTTCTAAAAAAAATGTTAACAATAATTTGAGTGTCCGCGGATTGCACAATTTCTATATTGTGGCCCGAAATTTGGATAGGAACTTAAATGAAAAATTTAAAACTCGTTTCTGCTTTGGCTTGTAGCTTGGTGATGCATGCCTTTGCCCAGGATGCCCTTCGCGAAGCTGTTGACGCAGGTGATGTGGCCGCGGCTCAGAAGATTGTAAAGAAGGGGGAACTGGAGGAAATTTATTGCGGAAAGCTCCCTGCCAACGATGCCGTCAAGGTTTACGAAAAAATCTTCAAGGCCATGCCCGAAGAAAGTTTCGCCGCATGCCCCGCCCAGTTCTCCTATGGTTACGGCGAAAAGATTTGCAGCAATGCCAAGGCCATGAACGCCTGTAGTGAGGTTGTCTCCTACTTGCTGATGGAAGGCTCCGCCGGTAACGTAAACGCCATCGATGCCTTGGACAAGGTGGCAAAGGCAGCCCTTAAGACGAAGGCCTTTGCAAAGCCCGTCAAGGAACAGGTGGACACCACCCTGACCGTAAAGAATCGCAAGACTGGGGAGGAACTGGTCGTAGATACTACCGTAACGGTCTCTCGTCCCTCGCCGCTGATGGAAAAGCTCCGCATAGGAATTGCCGAAGGTTACTGGAAGTCTCCCATGGCTGTAGCTGAAAGATTTGCAAAGCTTGCAAAGACCCATGGAAAGGCCCTTTCCATTCCCGATACGGCAGTGGTGAGCCTTGCCTATGTGAACCGCTGGGCCGATGCCCACAAGGCCGACAGCTCCGCTTTGCCGGGTGGTCAACTGTTCCGTTTCTGCTTTGCCTGGCAGCCCCAGGTGGATTCCATCCTGGCTGCTAAGGAATTTGAAACTCGCTGCCCTGTGTTCGAATTCTTCGAGGATTCCCGCGACGGTCAAAAGTACAAGGTCAAGGAAATTAACGGAACCAAGTGGTTTGTGCAGAACTTGAACTTTGCCAATGGGGAACAGTCTAAGTGCTATGATGGCGAAGAAGAGAACTGCAAGCTCTACGGTCGTCTCTACACGCAGGACGCCGCGTTGACGGTTTGCCCCGAAGGCACCCACCTTTCTACGGACGAGGAATGGAGCGCCTTGGAAGACTATGCCGGTGGCGCAAATGTTGCCGCGGAAAAGCTTCGCAGTAACGGCAGTGACGACTATGCCTTTACCGTACTCTTCGGCGGCTACATCAACAAGAACAACATATCGGTTATCGTGGGCGAGGGCGCCTACTTCTGGACCGAAAAGGTTTCTGGCGACGGTCGTGGCGTTGCGCGTTCCATGTTCAGCACCGATCGCGAAGTCTCCGCCATGCCGGTGGACAAGTCGTTCTCCATGTCGGTTCGTTGTGTGGTGAACGCTGCGGA
This sequence comes from Fibrobacter sp., assembly GCA_045597545.1. GTDB lineage: Bacteria > Fibrobacterota > Fibrobacteria > Fibrobacterales > Fibrobacteraceae > Fibrobacter. Next base: position 5,454 of record JAZLKH010000101.1, on the reverse strand, counting down.
GTAGCGTAAAAGTTTTGGGGAATAGAATGGAAGAGTATAAGAAAAGCTACCTGCCCACCTGCAGCCGCGAAACCTGGATCGCCAGGCAGTCGCTGATGAACCGCGTCAGGGATTTCTTTACCCGTCGCGGTGTGCTTGAAGTGGAAACGCCTACGCTGTCTAACGCCGGGGGCACCGACCCTCAGCTGGACTACTTTGAAGTGGGCGCCGCGGGTGAACCTCGCCGCTTTATGATGACCAGCCCCGAGTTTCACATGAAGCGCTTGCTTTCCGCCGGTTTCGGCGACATTTTTCAAATCGCAAGGTCTTTCCGCAAGGATGAATTCGGCAGCCATCACAACAACGAGTTCAGCATGGTGGAGTGGTACCGCGTAGGCATGCCCCAGGAAAAGCTGATGGACGAAGTGGAGGCCCTTGTAAGCGAAATCATCGGCAAGCCCATCAACGCCCGCAGGACCCGCTGGGTCGATGCCTTCAGGAACTATGCCGGTGTAAATCCCTTCTGCCAGGACCTTACGGATTTTGCCAACGCCTGCCGCGAACGTTGCGTCCCCGTTCCCGAGGATCCCCAGTCCATGAGCCGCGAGGATTGGTGGGACTACCTGATGGTGTTCATCATTGAACCCACCTTGGCCAGTAATGGTCCGGAGTTCATATTGGATTATCCGCCCAGTCAGGCCGCTCTTGCCCAGACCTACAAGGATGCCGAGGGCTTTACCTGGGCCCGCCGCTTTGAACTGTTCGTAGACCAGGTGGAGCTTTGCAACGGCTACACGGAGCTCACCGATGTGGTGGAGCAGCGTAGGCGCTTTGGTGACGACTTGGAAATCCGTCGCAAGATGGGCAAGCCCCTGCCGCCCGTCGACGAGAATTTTTTGAATGCCCTTGAGGCGGGAATGCCTGCCTGTTCCGGTGTGGCCCTTGGCTTGGATCGCCTGTTTATGCTGGCCCTGGAAAAGGCGGAAATCGCCGACGTGATTTTGTTCCCCAGTCCGCGGGCGTGATCAGACCGTTCGGCTCTACACCAGCAGGAGTTTACTTTAGCAGTCGCTGAATTGAGCGCCTCGTGTCGCCTTCGTCAAAAATCCCGGAGTGGATCTGCACGATGCTGTCCTGGGCGTTCACCAGGTACGATACGGGGATGACGCCTGGGTTTCCCAGCATGTTGATGAGGTCGTAGTTCCAGTGGACTACGGTCCAGGGGAGGCCATTCTTCTTCTTGAACTTGGATGCGATTTTGACGTTGTCGTCTTCGCTGACCATGAGGATTTTTAAGCCTTCCGCCTCGAACTCCTGATGCAACTTTTTTAGCATGGGAATTTCCGCCATGCAGGCGGGACACCAGCTGGCGCTGAGGACGATGAAGGTGGCCTTGCCCTTCTGCTCCTGGTAGGTGGTTTTTCCGCCATCGATGTTGATTGCCGTAAAATTGCCGATATGGCCGGGAATACGCTGGAAGTGGGCGTCCGTAACCTTTTGATTTAGGTACAGGTAGCCCAGAATTCCTGCCGCGGCAACGAAAGCGAGAATTTTAATGGCGGAAGAAGGCATAACTATTTTGAATTTATGAAATTTTTCCTCATTTTAATGTTATATTCTTTGGTATGGCATACAATATTCAAGATCTTCTCGCAGAAATGGTTAAAAGAGGCGCCTCCGACTTGCATATCACGGCAGGTGCTCCTCCCCTTATTCGTCTTCACGGTAACTTGACCGCCATCGGCGAAGCCAAGCTGAAACCGGACGAGACCATGCGAATGACTTACAGCTTGATGAACGAATTGCAGAAGAAGTCCTTTGAGCAGTGCAAGGAATGCGACTTCTCCTTCGGTATCGCCAATTTGGCTCGTTTCCGTGCCAACGCCTACTTGCAGCGCGGCTGCGTAGCCCTGGCCCTTCGTATTATTCCCCTGGATATCAAGACCTTTAAGGATCTTGGCCTTCCCAAGATCATGGCCGAATTTACTACGCGTCCCTCTGGCCTTGTGCTGGTGACCGGTGCAACGGGTTCCGGTAAGTCCACCACCCTGGCTGCCATGATCGACAAGATCAACAAGGAACGTCATGACCACATCCTTACGGTTGAGGACCCTATCGAATTCCTGCACAAGCATCAGGGTTGTATGATCAACCAGCGCGAAGTGGGGAGCGATACCAACAGTTTTGCCTCTGCCCTTAAGATGGCCCTTCGTCAGGACCCCGACGTGGTGCTTATCGGCGAAATGCGTGACTTGGAAACAATCCGCGCCGCCTTGACCATTGCAGAAACGGGTCACTTGGCCTTTGCCACCTTGCATACCAACTCCTGTGTGCAGACCATCAACCGCGTGGTGGATGCCTTCCCCAAGGGTGAACAGCAGACCGTGCGTACTCAGCTTTCCTTTGTGCTTCAGGGCGTAATATGCCAGACCCTGGTGCCCAAGATTGGTGGCGGTCGTGTAATGGCCTACGAGGTGATGAACGTGACTCCGGGTATTCGCGCCCTGATTCGCGATGACAAGGTTCATCAGATTGAATCCATGATTGAAATCGGTCAGAAGTTCGGTATGAACACCATGAACATGTGTCTTTGCGACCTGGTGAAGAATCGCAAGGTAGACCGTTTCGAGGCCCTTTCCCGTTCTCCCAGTCCGGACCAGCTGGAACAGCTGTTCGTGAAGGAAGGTGTGTAATCCATGGCTGAATTTTTGTACAAGGCCCAGAACGCTCAGGGCAACAACTTTGAAGGTTCCATTGAAGCTAAGGACAAGGCCGAAGCCGAAGCTCTTTTGATGCGTCGCCGCCTGGTGATCGTTAGCCTCAAGAAGAAACCCACCGAAATCAAGATTAAGATTGGCTCTGGCATCAAGCCCGCCGATATTTCCCGCTTTACCCGCATGTTCTCTTCCATGAGTTCCGCTGGTCTGCCCATGCTCCAGTGCCTGAACATCTTAGAGGAACAGTGCGAAAATCCGGACTTGAAGGCCGTGGTTCACAAGGTGACCCAGTCCATTAACGGTGGCTCCTCCCTGGCCGATGCCCTGGGGCAGCATCCGAAGGTGTTCACGTCGCTGTATACGAACATGGTGGCTGCAGGTGAAGCCGGCGGTATCTTGGATGGTATCTTGGCGCGTTTGGCGGATACCCTGGAAAACAGTGAACGCTTGAAGCGTAAGGTGAAGAAGGCCTTGACCTATCCGGTGATGCTTGTTATCGTAGGTATCTTGGTCGTGGTCGCCTTGATGACATTCGTGGTGCCGACATTCGCAGAACAGTTCGCCGCCTTGGATGCGGAACTTCCTGCCCCGACGCAGTTCGTGATGAGTATATCTGACTTCTTGCGTGATAATGGTGCATTCCTGATTATCGCGGTTATTGTTTTGGCGGTTGCCTACAATATGGCCATGAAGGTTCCCAAGATTAAATTCGCCTGGGATGGCTTGATGTTGAAGGTGCCCAAGCTGGGTGACCTTCAGATTAAGTCCGCCACGGCAAGCTTTGCGAGAACCCTTGGAACCCTTTTGAACGCCGGTGTGTCCGTGATGGATTCCCTGAAGGTTGTCGCCTCCACCGTTAGCAACAAGGTGGTGGAACGCGCCATCAGTCGAATCGCCATCGGTATCGCAGGTGGTAAGTCCATTGCGGAACCCATGACCGAAGCCGGCATCTTCCCCCCCATGGTGATTCAGATGACCGGCGTTGGTGAAAAGACCGGTAATCTCGGTGGCATGCTGTTGAAGCTGGCCGACTTCTACGATGAAGAAGTGGACGCTGCCGTGGATAGCGTGGTGGGCATGATGGAACCCTTGATCATCGTGTTCTTGGGTGGTGCCGTGGGTGGCCTCCTTATTGCCATGTATATGCCTATGTTCTCCATGGGCGACGCCATCAAGGGCTAAAAAACTTCGCGCTGGTGTGTTGCTCGCCCGTCTCTCGCCGTAGTTACTACGGCTTCGGGGCTCGCGCTGACTTGGCTTTGGCCGGGTCTTTTTATGTGAAACGTAATGATACTTTTGATACTGTTTGGTGTTTATTGAATTTTGATAAAAGACTTACGTCAGATGTTTTGTATAATTTAAAAGAAAAAGAGGTAACACCATGAAAAAGAAATTTATTCTCCCTTTGATGCTCGGCGTTTCTGCCGCCCTTTTCACAGCCTGTGGCGATGATAGCTCTTCCTCCCCGGCACAGTCTGATCCGCTGCCGCCCGAGGTAGAACAGCCTGTTGTTCCTGGTGAAGGTGAAATTGTTAATCCGGACCAGCCCGCCGTTCCCGGCGAAGGTGAAATTGCAAATCCGGACCAGCCCGCCGTTCCCGGCGAGGGTGAAGTTGTGATTCCGGATCAGCCCGCTGTTCCCGGCGAGGGCGAGGTGACCACCCCCGACCAGCCGGTAGTAAATCCCAATGCAACCTACGCTTATTACGGTGCCGAACTTACCGGCGTTGACCAATTTACCTACGGTCGTTTCGAAGCTCGCATGAAGATGGTTTCCATCCCGGGTTCCGTAAGTTCCATGTTCCTTTATTACGATCCCTCCTACAAGCTGGGTGACGAGCCCTGGAACGAAATCGATATCGAAGTTCTAGGCAAGGGCGGCACCTCCTGGCAGTCTAACTTGATTACCCGTGAACCGGATGTGGACAAGAAGAATTCTCAGCTCACTTCTGAAAAGGTGTTACCTTTCGGTTTTGATGCAACTGAGGATTTCCATCTTTACGCAATGATCTGGACTCCGGAATATATTTCCTGGGAAATTGACAGCGTTGAAGTTCGTCGTGATGAAATCGGTACTCCTCATGCCAAGAATCCCAACCATGACCAGGTGGCTTTCATGACAGAACAGCAGAGTCTTCGCTTTAACCTGTGGGCTTCTAAGAGTGCCGCTTGGGTAGGCAAGTTCACCGGTGAAGAACTGGCTGCCGGTCCGCAGACTCAGTGGATTGACTACGTTCGCGTTTATTCCTATGATGCTGCCTCCAAGACCTTTAAGCAGGAATGGCAGGATGACTTTGATGGCGACGACTTGTCTGATCACTGGAGCCGTGGTAACTGGGAAATGGAAAAGGTGACGCTGAGCCGCGATAATGTGGTGGTTGAGGATGGCTACTGCAAGCTGCTCATGACCCGTGAAGAAGAATAATTTTTCTCTCTATAAATCGTATAAAACAGTCCCGTTTTGACGGGGCTGTTTTTTTATGTGATGTGACACGGCTTTTTGAAATTTCTAAATTTCCCGCCGTAAAAAAAGTTGCAAGGCGAGCGTCGCGGCAGAAAGTATGCTTTCTGACATGACCGAGCCGAAGCAATTTCTGCAAAATTATAAAGGGACACATTATGCCTACTATGACTTCTGCGCAGGTGCGCGAATCCTTCATCAAGTTCTTCGAGAGCAAGGAACATTTGTTCGTCCGTAGCTCTCCCGTGGTTCCCCACGATGACCCCACCCTCATGTTCACCAACGCTGGCATGAACC
>JAZLKH010000100.1:0-18626 GCA_045597545.1 Fibrobacter sp. | reverse complement strand
AATTACACTAGAATTGTGGAAATGTTCAAAAGATACTATGAGTTTTACATAGCATCAAAAGATGATGCAAACTTGAAGGATCTTCCCGAAATAAAATATTCTGCCTTACAGTATTTTGTCTGAATGCTATGGATTTTTCCCGATACGATGATTTTTTCCTTCTGTTGCGTATTGCGCTTGGGTGTCCGGGGGCAAGTGCTGACGTGTTTCCGCAGCTGTCTGCGGATGAGTGGGAACGCATTTACAACGAGGCGGACCGGCAGACTCTTCTGGGGCTTGCATTTGACGGGGTGATGAAGTTGCACCAGGAACTGCGCCCTCCCATGGAACTGATGTTCCAGTGGGCCAGCGAGGCGGAATCCTTTAGCGGCCTGAACAAGATTTTGAATGAGGAAGCTGCAAAGCTCACTGAATTTTTCAAGGGGCATGGCAGAAATTGTGCCGTTTTGAAGGGGCAGGCCAACGCCCGCCTTTACCCGAATCCGTTTTGCCGGCAGCCGGGTGACATCGACATCTGGGTTTCGGGCGGTAAAAAGAGCGTTGTGGGTTTGCTGCGGGAAACTGATCTATTGAATCAGGTGACGAAACCTACGCACCACACCCACATGAAAAATGACCGTGGAATTGATGTGGAGGTGCATTTCCGTACGTCGTCGGGCAACTACAATCCTTTTACGACAAGGCGGCTGCTGAAGTATCTGGACAAAAAAATCCTGAACTCGGTGGAGGTTCCCGAAGGTTTCTGCGCCCATTCCACGAAGTTTGCGTTGGCCATGCAGCTGTCGCACATCTATCGTCATTTTATTGGTGGCGGGGTAGGACTCCGACAGATTGTAGATTATTTCGTGTTGCTTAGGCATTCCAGCGAAAGCGAACGCCGCGAACTGATGGCGAACCTCTCCCGCTTTGGACTGCGGAAAATTGCGGGGGCCCTCATGTGGCTGCTTCGTGAATCGCTTTGCCTTGATGATGGTTTTATGCTCTGTAAGCCCGACGAATTCCGCGGGAGGTGGCTCCTGCGGGAAATCCTGAAGGGTGGCAACTTTGGCCGCCATGCAGGTGACGGTCGCCTCAAATGGCTCTACTGGTGGTTTGGCAAGCGCAAGAAATCCCTAAGTTACTGGCGCTTCGATATGGTGGAAACCTTCTGGGCGGAAGTCTACTACTGGAAAATTTTTGTAGAAAACACTTCGACACGAATCCGGCTGCGCAAGATTTCCCTTAGGGACGAGAAGTTCTGATATTCAACGCTTCTTTCTTTTTGCTAAATTTTGACACAGAAAAATTTTAACCCGCGTAACGCGCGGAATCTCGCGACGAACCTTTCAGACGGAAAACCGCCTAGAAGGTGGCTGCCGCGAAAAAGGAATACAATATGTGCGATTGCTGCAATAATAAGCGCCCGGTTCGTGTACGTTTTGCACCTAGCCCCACTGGCTACCTCCACGTAGGTGGTGCCCGTACCGCTATTTACAACTACTTCTTCGCTAAGGCTATGGGTGGTACCTTCTACCTGCGTATCGAAGATACCGACCGTAAGCGCTATAACGAAACAGCACTTCACGATTTGATGCGCGACCTGAAGTGGCTTGGCCTCCAGTGGGACGAAGGTCCGGGTTGCGAAGGCGACTGTGGTCCCTACTTCCAGAGCGACCGTCTGGCAATTTATAACGAACAGATCAAGAAGCTGCTGGACTCCGGCGACGCCTACTACTGCTTCTGCACTGAAGAACGTTTGCAGGAAGTCCGTGCTGCCCAGGAAAAGGCAGGCGTCTCTGTGACCGGTTATGACCGTCACTGCCGCAGCATTAGCCGCGAAGAAGCCGAAGCCCGCATTGCCGCTGGCGAAAAGGCTGTAATTCGCTTCAAGGTTCCCGAAACTGGCGTTACCGAATTTGACGACGTGATCCGTGGCCACATTGCCTACCAGAACGAACTTCTGGACGACCTGGTTCTGATCAAGCGCGACGGCTATCCTACTTACCATTTTGCAAGCGTTGTGGACGACCACCTGATGGGAACTTCCCATGTGCTCCGCGGCGACGAATGGATCAGCTCCACTCCCAAGCACGAACTTTTGTACAAGGCCTTCGGTTGGGAACCTCCTGTATGGTGCCACCTGCCGGTGATTCTCGATAAGAACGGCGGTAAGCTTTCCAAGCGTAAGGGTGCCGCTTCCGTTGGCGACTTCCGCGACCTGGGCTACCTGCCCGAAACTCTGGTGAACTACCTGGCACTCCTGGGCTGGAATCCGGGTGACGACCGCGAAGTCATGAAGCTGCAGGAAATGATCGATGCCTTCAAGTTGGAACGCATCAATCCCAAGTCCGCCATGTTCGACGAAAAGAAGTTGCAGTGGATGAACGGCCAGCACATTCACATGTGCGACGACGCAGCACTTCTCTCCATCATGAAGGAAGGCCTTGCTGCCAAGGGCTTCGACCTCTCTAACGAACCTGAAGCTCGTCTCCTGGAAATCGTAAAGAACTTGAAGCCTCGCGCACACTTCGTGCAGGACCTGGCAGAAATGTCCACCTACTTCTTCAAGGCTCCGGAATCCTATGACGAAAAGGGTGCCAAGAAGCACTTCGGCGAAGGCTCCAAGGCCCTCTGCCAGCAGGTCCGCGACATGCTCGCCTCCATCGAAGATTTCAAGACCCCGGTCATCGAAAAGGAATTCTATGCTCTGGCAGAACGCATCGGCCACAAGGTGGGCGAACTGGTGGGCGCTCCCCGCCTGGCTGTCTCTGGCGTTACCGTAGGTCCTGGCCTGTGGGAACTTTTCGAAATTCTCGGCAAGGAAGAAACGCTCCGCCGTATCGACGTAGCCCTCCCGCTCATGGGATAATGAGCTGTGAGTAACGAGCGATGAGTTTTGAGTTTTTAGTCAGGCGGCATGGCCGCGATGTTTTAGCTCACAGGGCGCGAAGCGCCCGGTCTCATTGTTCACGTCTCGAGGCTGTAAAATGAGAGCTCTTTTTCCTCATAGGTTGTACACTCAAAGGCTCTTTTGCCGCCGTTGCCAAAAGGTGACGGATCACGGCGTCTTTGCCCGTGAGAATTTTTCGACCTACGGAGGAATGGAATCTCACATACCGCTGTACTGCAGCTGCGAGAAATGCCAGACTCCTTTCGTGGCCTTTTCCCACGAGTTCGTCTTTTGCCGCACCGACAAGGTGAACCAGGATTATGCCAAGGTCTTTGGTCACAATCGCATCAATCCGGGGAACTGGCTTTACTTTAAGGGATCGAAGAAGCCTGGTGTCGTGAAGAGTATTTTTCAGGGACCCGACAAGGAAATCATCAACATCAGCTTTGACGGAGGCCTCGCCAAGAAGGTGGAATGCCCCAAAGTTGTAGTTGAAAATGAGGATGCCCCGGATGGCTATCGTCTATTGCCGTCTCAGAGTTCCGTGACCTTGATGGGTGATCCTATTTATCATGCCATTCGCGATCAGTTTGGTGTTTGCGTGGGCTATGTGAATGATGGTGAAAAGGACAAGTTGGCAGTCCTCCTTAAGGACAAGACGCTGGTGTTCATCACTATCCCCGAGATGTGCCAGAACCTGCCCAACGATAAGCTGCTGGCCACCGTTCGCAACAAGCTTTCGCAGGTGTTTCCCGAAGATGTGAAACGGGTGAACCTGGATGTGGCTCAGGGAATCGTTTACCTCAACGGCCTTGTGAAGAATCTTTCCACCAAGCGCGCCATGAAGGCGTGCGTCGATGGACTGCCCAAGGTGCGCGGCTGTGTGGACTTTACCCGAATCCAGTCGGATTCCTTCATGACGGATTCTCAGATTGAAAAGTCCATCCTCGGCTTGTTCGATTCGCCGAATTGCAGAATGTTTGACTACGGCGTGAAGGTCTCCTTTGGCAAGGTGGAAGTGTCTGCCAGCTGCGGTGAATCCAACTTTACAAAGGAGTTCGAAAACCGCATCGGTGAAATTCCCGGTGTCATGGACCTGACGTGCAGCTTTACGGTGCTGCCAGACGAATCTATGGAAAACGAAAAATTGTGCAAGGAACTGGAGACGGACTTGGCACTGCATTCCTTGCTGCAAGGAGCGCGCATCCGCGTATCCTACACGAGAAAGAAATTTTTGCTGGAAGGCTACGTGGCTTCTGCTATTCAGAAACAGGTGGCGCTCTTGTCTGTTGTAAAAAATGCGAAGACCGCATCCATTGAAAATCGCTTGCGATTGCTGTAAGCTTTAAGGAGCTAGATATGGCTAGAAGTAGTTACGAAAAGATAAACGATATCAAGGCGAAGCTTAAGACGAAGATGACCGTGCAGCAGCTGGCCAATGTTCTGGGCTGCGGTCCGAGAACCGTATTTCGTCATCTGGAAGTCCTTTCCAATGAGAAGTGTGGCCTTCGCAAGTTCAAGGAAGGCGGCGAGACCTATTACGTTATTCAAACCGACAAGGAGCTGAACTTCAACCAGAACATGGTCAAGTCCCTTGAAAAGGTGAAAAAGAGCTTGTCTGCAACGGAAGCCTCGGACATCAAGAGTATAAAGCTTTTGGACAAGGTGATTGCCGCCATGGAAACCACCAATCCAGAAGATTTTAAGCCCGAAGCCATATCCGTAGACCCGGATTACATCCTGGATTACGGCCCCTTTAGCGATAACAAGCTGCAGGATTCCATGGTGAACAAGGTGCTGAAGGCGATCCACGATGGTTTCAAGGTGAAGATTACCTATCAGCATTCCTCCAAGAAGGAGGATGAAAATACCTATGTACTTCGCCCCTTCAAGGTGTACCTGCGCATGGATACCTTGTACTTGATTGCCGCCGACGATGAATTTGAGTCGACCGGGGTTCTCAAGAATTTCCTCTTCGAGAAAATCAAGAGCTTGACGGTCACCAACGTTCCCTTCGCCAAAATTGAGGCCGATGCAAGGTCCCACTACAAGTATGCCTTTGGCAAGTGGTCCTCCAAGGACCCTATAGAGGATGTTTCCCTGGAAATCAAGGCCGAGTCCAAGTGGCTGCAGACCCAGTTCGAAAAATCCCATTTCAATCCCGAAATAGCAAAGCGCTACGACAAGAACAAGAATCTGATCGTAGACATGAAGTTGCGTATTTCGCCGGATTTCATCACTTGGCTCATTGGCGTAACCCCGGATCTTCGAATTCTCAAGCCGCAGTCCTTGAAGGATCGCGTTCGTGAGACGCTGAAAAAAGCCTTGGAAGAGCTGGACGCCTAAGATGGAACATTCTCTTTCTGATTACAGCTTCGAGTTCCCCCAGGAACTGATAGCGGATCGTACCGCGGGCAAGGGCAAGACCCGTATACTCCACTGCCCCCGTAACGGCGGTGAGCGTCGCATTATGAAGTCTGCGGAAATCGTGGACCTGTTCAAGCCTGGTGACTGCCTGGTGGTGAACAACACCAAGGTGATTCCCGCTCGCCTTTACGGTGAAACCCTCCACGGAGGCCAGGTGGAAACTCTTTTGGTGCAGGCTCTGATTCCCGCGGATTCCGGCGAGGCCCGCTTCGAGGCCCAGGTGCGCCCGGGAAAGGCTTTCAAGATCGGCCGCGAGCTGATGATCGCTGGCATTAGAACCTCCGTAGAGGATATCAAGGAAGATGGCGCTCGAGTGCTTCGCTTTGCGGTGACGCCCGCCGAGCTTGAGGGGGTGATGAACTCCCAGGGGCACGTGCCTCTGCCGCCCTACATCAACCGCCCCGATGACGAAGACGACAAGAAGGCCTATCAGACCATTTTCGCCAAGTACTCCGGTGCGGTGGCCGCCCCTACGGCCAGCCTACACTTTAGCGAACAGATGCTTGCCGACTTAAAGGCCAAGGGAGTGTTTGTTGCCGAGGTCACGCTCCATGTGGGGCCTGGCACCTTCCAGAACATTTCGGTGGACGACTTTACCCAGCACAAGATGCACGGCGAGCATTACGAGCTGACCCAGGAAAATGCCGACATTATAAACAGGGCAAAGGCGGCTGGAGGGCGCATAGTCACCGTTGGCACCACGAGCACTCGTGTGGTTGAAACTATCGCCGATGACAACGGCGTACTCAGGGCTCAGACGGGGGTTACCCATGCCTTCTTCTATCCGGGGTACCGCTACAAGGTGATTGACGGGCTGCTGACCAATTTCCACTGGCCTAAGAGTTCCCTGATTCTTTTGGTGTCCGCCTTCTATGGCCGCGAAAATACGCTGGACGCCTATAAGATGGCCGTCGAAAACCGTCTGAAACTCTTCAGCTACGGTGACGGCATGCTTATTTTATAAAGGTTCGAGGCTCGAGGTTCGAAATACTGGAGAGATGGTTGAAGGGGGAAGGGTCGAGGCTTGGGGCCTCGACTTTTTACTTTGTGACGCGGAGGGGCGGAAAGTACCCCTGCTGTCTCAGCGTCGCTAAAACTTTCAGCTGGTTGGGCAGGGTTTCGCCAAGGAGTCCTTCCGTCACGAACGGGGGAATTCTTTTTTGCGGCTGGAATTCTCGAGGCAGGTCCTCGTTGTCGCCCAGCTGCCAGGCGACCAGCATCTTCTCGATGAATTGATCCCAGGGGAACTTGTCGCTGGGCGCTAGAAAGAACTGGGACGGCTTCTTGCCATCTCGTGCACCCAGCAAAAGGGAGCCGTCCCTGTAGCAGGATAAAAGCACAGCCTGCCGCTCTTCGGTCTGAGTGGCAGGCTGTGGAGGAATAACGAGGATGATTTTCAACAGACCCTACGCAGCGAGTTCACGCTGAATTTGTACGTACTGGTAGTTGGAAATCGCAGTAATGCGCATGACCAATTCGCGGGTGACGCCGGCCTTGATCAGTGCCTTTGCATACTGTAGCCTATTAGGAGAAGACATGGTTTACCTCACACTTCAGATGTTTATCCCTGCTTACATTTGAAGTATACATAATTTCCGTGACAAAAGCATGACACAAACGTGACAAAACATTTGCCGAAAAACTTACAATTTTATGTTTTGACGTATTTTATTGATTGTCAATGATTTAAATCACAGATTTTACATACAAGATAGTGTGATTTAAATCATTCCATCTTGGACTATGCCTTTTAGCACCGGAAAGTCCCTGCGGTATTGCCTTAAGGAGGCTTGGTCCAGCGAGGCGTGTATGACTTCTTCCTTGTCGCCGGAGGCCATGGAAATGACTTCGCCCAGGGGAGAAATGATCATGGATGTGCCGCCCAGCGGCAGACTCGCTACGTTGTCTGAAGAGACTCCGTTGACGGCGGCGATGTACACCTGGTTTTCGATGGCGCGGGCCTTGAGCAGCGTAGTCCAGTGCCCGATGCGGATGGCGGGCCAGGCGGCCTGTACGGTAATCAGCTGGGCGCCCCTTTTTACGGCATCGCGGAAAAGTTCCGGGAAGCGAAGGTCGTAGCAGATGGCGCTTGAAATATTCCAGCGTTCCGCGAGCCCTTCGTCGGTTGCGGAATCCATGGCGTCTGTGGAATTTATTTTGAATAAACTAGCGGACGCTCCGGCGGCGAACTGCGAAAGTTCCGGGAAGAAGGGGTGGCATTTGTCGTAGCCTGCGTATTCCGTTTCCGAGCCCGGCAAGTACAGGCTGCTGCGATTGCGGAGAACGTTACCGGCTGCAATTCCTGCACCCATGACGGCGTAGCCGGTCTCGTCGGCCAGTTCCCCCAGGAACTTGGCGGTGGTGCCTGCACTTCGGCTGGAAAAATCCTCGGCAAAATCGTCCGGATTTTTGGGGATGTAACCCGTGGCGAACATTTCTGGCAGCACGATGATGCCGTTTTGGGCCTTGTCGCCTTTTTGTACATTGGCCAGCAACTTGCGGACCTTGCCGAAGCTTTCTTCGCGGGTTGCGCCGCAATCCATTTGCACCAGGAATACATCTAACATAGCCACCGAAATATAAAATTTATTCCCGCAGCACTAGCCTTTTGCTAAATTAGTCTATTATGAGATTTCGTTCCCTTTTTCTGCTGATTGCCTTTGCTGCCACCTTTGTCTTTGCCGCGACGCCGACCTTGATCATGGGTGTGGTTTTGGAATCGGAGTCGGACTTGCCCGTCAAGAATGTGACGATTACCTATGCGTCGGGTAAGAAGCTTGGCGAAACCAATTCTGACGGACGCTTCGAGCTGACGGTGGACTCCAAGAACGCTTCCATGATTTTCAAGAAGGATGGCTTCGATAGCGTTCTTGTGGAACTTCAGGACTTTGCGGACCTGATGGACATGGTGGTGACCCTGAGTACCAACGTGCGCAACCTGGGGGCGAGTACCATTGTGGGGGGCAGCGCCGAAAAGGTCCAGTGGACGGTGGAGCGAAAAATCAACCTGGATAAGCTGGAAGATGCCGCCGGCATGCGCTTCGACCTTACGGAACACCTGAGCCAGATGCCGGGAATTTCCGGCCAGAAGGATTTTAGCAGTGCCCTTTATTATGACGGATCTCGCGCAGGCGACGTGGCTTACCACCTGGGTCGTCTCCGCATTCCCAATATGCGTCACCTGGATGTGGGTTTCCCGGGTAACTTGTCGGTGGTGAATCCTCATATCTTGAGTGGCATCGAAATCCACGACCACTACGGCGAGGGTCCCATTGGACAGGGCCTGGCTACCTCGGTGCAGTACATTCCCGAGCAAACCAAGGGCGAATGGGGCCTGAGGGGTTCCGCCGGCATTACTATGCAAGAAGTTGTGGTGGATGCGCCGTGGCTCTTCTGGGACAGTTTCAGGTTTGCCTTTCGTCGACTGGACGACGATATGCTCAAGAACCTGGGCGAAAAGTTCTTTACGGAATTCCGCAAGCGTGGCGGTGACTGCGTCGATAACTGCAAGGTGAAATCCTCCGACCCCTTCGATCTTTCGGCCATGGATTTCTACACCCAGCTGAATGGCTCTGATTCCAACGGTAACACCTGGGCCTTGCGCGCCCTGTACAGTTCCGATGAGTACAGCATCCATCAAGATACCTCTACGGCCATCGACCAGACGAACTCCATTGACATTATCGAAGGCAAGCAGTCTTACCTGGTGATTGGCGCTGAGTACGAATCCCGCTTCGGCGTTAGTGGCCATGTGGGTTTTGTCCGCGAAAATATCGGTGACACCCTTCGCGATACCATCGGCTACCGCAGCTCCGCCCAGTCCAAGGAAAACGCCACCTTTATCGACGGCTACGAGCAGACCCACACGACGATTAGTGGCGGCCTGGATAAGAACTTCAAGGGGGAGATTCTTGGAGCCAAGCTGAGTGGCGCCTTGCTTTACGAGCACCACCTTTTGGATCGGGAGTATCCCGACTTTGGCGCCTCCCAGTCCGATGACTACCAGACGGGTGTGTGGTCCGGTACCGCCCGCTTCAACTGGAAGGACGACTATTCCCAGAAGATTTTGTCTGTGGGTGCCATTAGCGACTTCGCCGAGCACGACGCCGCCCCTACGGCCTCCTTCGACCTGGAGCAGAATCTGTCCAGGGTGGATACGGCCTATTGGCGCCTGTTTGCCAATGCCGCCTACCGTAGCGACTGGAAGCCTTTCTACGATGACGGTGACCTGGTTGGCCGCCTGGAATCCGGAGTCTCCGCCAAGGTGGGCGTGGGCTACAATTCCAAGTACCTCGTTGCCCAGGCCTCTGGCTTTGGACGCTACTACAATGATCCCCTGCTGCCCATGCCCAAGGCGTACGCCCAGTATAACGACGTGACTCCCATCGACTTCGCCTGGGTGACTGGCGCTTCGGGCTCCGTGGAATTCAAGACGTCGCATCACTTCTCCATGGCAACAAACCTCAGTACCGTTTACGGCGAATACGAAATGGACTGCGGTCACTCCCTGCCCTGGGAAGCCAACTCCCGTTTCGACATCGTGTCGCACTTCCGCTACTATCCGCGAAACGATTCCATAGTCTCTGTGATCTTGACTCATCATGCAGCCTTGCATCGTCCGCTGTACTACTACGAAATTACGCCGTCGAATCCTGTGAATCACGAAAATGGAACTCGTCGCCTTAAGGACTTGAACGACTACACGGACATGTTCCGTACGGACATCCGCGTGAACCTGGACCTGACGGGCAAGAGGTACTTCTTCCATGGCGCTCGCTTTTACCTGGAAGTGGACAACATCTTCGCCAACCTGGACCTGGGCGCGCTCAAGTTCCTGGGTGACGAGAATGCTCGCGAACGCTCCTGGGTGACTCAGGATGACAACAAGAATTCCAGCGATGGCTACGACCTGGTACCGTTCATGGCCAAGGGCATGGGACTGTTCGTGCAGTTCGGTGTGGAGGTCCAGCTGGGGATCTAGCTGATGAGCAATGGAAATAATCCCGGTATCGCTGGTTTATAATACTGTTCGCAGTTCTTTTTATGGATCGTCGTTTTTCGCTTATTGCTTTTTTTGTGGTGATGGCCGTGACCGTAATGGCGCAGGGAGGGGCGCAGCTGGCTGCAGAGACCGTGGTGAAACATGCCACGGAAGTTCCCTTTGAGCCTAGGAAACCGGCAAAGCCCTTGCGCTACTGCTCCTCGGCTAAACAGTGGGTGGAGTATGCCAAGGCCGATACGAACCTTGTCGAAATCACCAATATGAAGGGCCTTCGCATGGACCTGCGTTACGGTTCTTTCAACAATGTGACAGGGCATGACATGTACTGCGGAATTCAGCGGGCCTTTATACATAAGGATGGCCTTGCCAAGTTGCGTCGCGCTCTTAAGCTGATTGAAAAGGAGATGCCTGGAGCACAGCTGGTAATCTTTGATGCGGCCAGGCCCATGTACGCTCAGGGGGTGTTGAAGGCGGCGGTTGTGGGCTCGCCCTACAGCGACTACGTATCCTCGGGCAAGACGGGCGGGCTCCACAACTACGGCCTCGCCCTGGACTTGAGCCTCACCGACGAGAACGGCGACTTGCTGGACATGGGAACGGACTTTGACTCCTTTGAACGTTGCGCCGGCGAAGTGGGCGAGGCCGACGCTCTACAGAGCGGCCGCCTGACACAGCAGCAGATCGACAACCGCAACAAGCTGCGCAGTATTATGAAGCGTGCCGGCTGGGTCAGCTTAAGCAGCGAATGGTGGCACTTTAACGCCTATACCCGCAGCTATACCAAGGAACATTATCCGCTGTTTCCGCTGTAAATAAATGTTGCGCTTGCTTACTCCGCAAAATGAGAGGAAGTGAGGGGATTTTACAGAATCGCGTCCTTTGCAATGGGGTGGGTTCTGTAATTTGGCCTATTTCCTGAAAAATAGCGTCTTGATGCTTGCGCGCTTTAGGCGGTCGTTCAAGGCCATGCCTACGCCCACGTTTGGAATTTCGTCCACAAGAATCAAGTCGTATTCCGGCAGGTCCAGGTCGTGCATATAGGCGTAGAGCTTGGCGGTAGCTTCTAGCATGTCGCCGCTTTCGGATAAGTTCAACGTGGCAGGTACGGGACCGTTTGCGCCCATGGGGGCAGCCTGGTTGCCAAAGGCAATGCGCACGGTGTGCGCGGGCAGCCTGGTGCCAGCGGGAACCTTGCCGTAGAACAGCGGCACCTGGGGGCGGTAATGGGTGTCCATCTGGCCCGGCGCTGCCATAGGCTGCCCCGGCTTCGAAGTGGACTCCCTGATATCTACCTTGCCCAGGACCTTTTCGACCATTTCCGGTGTAATGGCCCCTGGACGCAGCACAGTCGGCGTTTCTCCTACCAGGCTGATGATGGAGCTTTCTACGCCCACCTGGCAGGGGCCGCCATCCACGATGCCTGCGATGCCCCGGTCCGCCAGCTGGTCCGCCACATGCTGGGCCGTGGTGGGGCTCACATGCTTAAACAGGTTGGCGCTGGGGGCGGCCAGGGGCACTCCCGCCTTGCGGATGATTTCCTGGGCTACGGGGTGGCTGGGAAAGCGCACCGCTACAGAAGGCAGCGCGCTGGTGCAAAGGTCGGGGATGCAATCCTTCTTGGGCAGAATCAGCGTCATGGGCCCAGGCCAGTAGGCCTCGGCCAACTTGTAGGCCGCTTGGGGAATGTCCTTGGCCACGTCCTTCAGCTGGTCGATTTCGCAGATGTGGACGATCAGCGGGTCGAAGGTGGGGCGTTCCTTGATGGCAAAAATCTGCGCAAGGGCCTTGGGCTCGTAGGCGTTTCCGGCAAGGCCGTAAACAGTTTCGGTGGGGATGCCCACCACCTGGCCGCTTGCCAGCAGGTGGGCGGCTTCTTCTACAGATGTCCAAGGCGGGAACTTCATGTGTCCAAAAATAAAAAAAGGATGGCAAACTTGCCATCCTCTGAATTCTTTTCTCGCAGGAAGTTCCTGCGAAGACCTGGCTGGAAACTAGGCCTGGGGCTCCGCCGCAGGAGCGTCTGCGGTGGCTTCTGCGCTTTCCGGCTTCGGCTCGTCCTTGCGGCCAAAGGCGAATACCTTGTCGCAGGCGGTATTGAAGCGGTTCCAGGTCTTTTCGGAATGTTCACGGGGGACGGCGCCCACTTCCTTCCACAGGCGGCGCAGGTGCTTTACCTTGTTCATGGAAGCGCCCACGGTGGCCTCGCTCAGGTCGTTGAGCAGGTCCTCGGCCTGTTCGCACAGGAGCAACTTCTTTTGGAGGTTGTTCTGGCGGGCCTGTTCCTGAATGGTCAGCTGGTCGCGGCGACGGGTAAAGAAGTCGTCGCAGATTTCGCGGAAGGTCTTGTAGAGGCTCTGGTCCTCCGCGCCGCAGGAACCGATTTCGCGCCATTCCTTCTGGGTTTCGCGGACGGCGTCAGCCAGCTGGTTGCTGCCTGCGCTTTCGCAGAACTGCTTGACCTTTTCGATCATGTCAAGCTTCTTGGCCTTGATTTCGTCCAGGGCTGCGGCCAAGGTGGCATCTGCCTGGGCGAGGCGAGCAAGAACCTTGTTGTAGATGGCGTTGTAACGGTCGTTGATGGATTCGATGGCTTCCTTGGGAACCATGCCTGCGGACTTGAATTCGCATTCGGCGGCCTTCAGTTCTTCCAAGGTGACCGTTGCTTCACCAGCTTCCAGCTTGGCGCATACGGCTGCCTTTGCGTCCAGGTTCTTCTGCTTGCTTACATCCATTTCCTCGAAGTGGGCGCGCTTCTTTTCGAAGAAGCCGTCGCATGCCGTGCGGAAGCGGTTCCAGATTTCGTCGGACTTGCTCTTGGGAACGGGGCCCGATGCCTTCCAGGCGTCCTGCAGCTGTTTTAATTTGTTTGAAGTGCCGTTCCAGTCGGTGGAATCCACCAGGGCTTCGGCTTCGATGCAGAGGGCCACCTTCTTTTCGTAGTTGGCTTCGCGGGTCTCGTCTTCTTGCTTCAGGTTTTCCTTATGCTGGGCGTAGAAGGCGTTGACGGCGGTCTTGAAACGCTCGGTCAGGTCGGCTACGTTTTCCTTGGGCACCATGCCGATGTTCTTCCAGGACTCCTGGAGTTCCTGCATAGTCTTGAACTTGTCCTTCCAGAAGATTTCGGCGTTGGCCACAAGTTCCTCGATCTTTTGGCAGAGGGCTTCCTTGTCGGCGAGGTTCTTGAGGCGTTCCGCATTCATCTCTTCGATAAAGGCGGCGCAGTTCTCCTTGATCTTTTCGTAGTTGCTCTGGAAGTGGTCGCGGTATTCCTGGAGCTTGGCCGGGGAGATAGGTCCGATTTCCTTCCAGCGGTTGCTGAGTTCGCGGAGCTTGCTCAAAACGGCCTGGCTCGGTTCGGCCTTGGTCAGTTCGTCCATCTCGGCGAGAAGGTCGTCGCGGTCCTTTTCGTTATGCCAGTTTTCCCACTGCTGCATTTCCTGGAAACGGGCGGTGGCGGCCTTGTACTCCTGCCACAGGTCGTGGTACTTGAACTTCTGCTCGCCGACGATTTCCTTCCACTGGGCGTAGAATTCACGAACCTTCTTGTTGATTTCGCGGAAGTCCTCGTTCTCGTCGATGGACTTCACCTTGTCGATGATTGCCTGGAGCTTTACGGAATTTTCTTCTACCAGCTTCTGGCTAGCTTCGGTAAAGGCGGAGATCTTTTCGGAGAGCTTGTTGCGCAGGGCGTTGTAGGCCTGGAGCTTGGGATCTTCGCCTTCCAGCAGCGGGAGCTTTTCCCATTCGCGGACGATGGCGTGCAGATGCTTGCCGGTAGTTTCGTTTACATCGGTGTCGGCCAGTGCCTGCAGGCGTTCCAGCAGCTCAGGACGGGCGGATTCATCTGCAGCTTCTTCGCTTGCGGTCTCCACTTCGACGGGCTTCTTGGCTTCCTGCACCTTGAAGAAGGCGTTGTTGTAGCGCTTGACGAGGCTTGCATCCATCATGGACTTGCCTTCGTTCCACTGGGCCAGAATGGCATCGACCTGTTCTGCGCTCTCTGCCACCTTGCCTTCGTTGATAATCTGTTCCAGTTCTTCCAGGGCGCTTGCCAGCTGCTGGATCTTGGCCTGCTTTTCAGCCTCGGCCTTGGCGGCGGCGATCTTTTCGGCGTTGATTTCGTCGCAGAACTTGTTAAAGCTTTCGTAGACCTCGTTGAGCTTGGGCTGGAATTCGCCCATGCCGATGGCTGCGGCTTCCTTCATCAGGTCGTCGAACAGCGCCTTGACGCTAAGCGGGTCCTTGCTTGCGGCGAGGTTGTGAGCCTGGCCGATGAGGGCTTCGCGCTTGCTCTGCAAAAGGATGGCTGCCTTCTTGCCGCCGTCCTCGGCTTCCTTCTTGGCGCGGATCTTGTCGGCAACCAGCTTGCGTACGGAATTGTGCTTGGACTTCTTGGTGATTTCCTGCATCAGGGTTTCGGAGGTCACCTTGTCGGCGGCGGCCAGGGCGATGCTCTCTACGGCATCGCCGTTTGCGACTGCGGCCAGGATGCTGGACTTGTTGCACTGCTTCACCAGTTCGGAGCGAACGGCGTCGCTGGTCACGGAGGACTTCAGCAGTTCCTCGGCGTAATGGGTGTCCTTGAGCTCTGCAGCCAGGGCCAGGTCTTCGGAGCTGGGATTGGTTTCGTTCTTGAGCTTCTTGACGACTTCATCCAGGTAGCGGGCTGCGGCCATGCGGCGAATGTTGTCGTCGCTGTCGTTTTTCGAAATGGACTGGAGTGCGGCGATGGCAGTCAGTTTCTTAACGGCGGCAGTTCTCACGGAAACATCAGAATCCGTAGTGGCGATGCGCTCAATCGTGTCCTGATTGAAACTTGCGTCCATTTCTGCCACGGCCTCCAGGCGCTTGGCGGGATTGGAATGCTGCCACTTCGGTTTAAATGCGTCAAATAAGCTCATAAAATATCTCCAAAATAAGTAGGTAAATCCGAAAGCCGGACTTATGACAATAATCTAAATAAAAAAACTTTTTTGAAAAAAATTTTTCTTGAATTTTAGGCACTTTTTATGGGTTTAACTATCTTTGCCAACGTGGCTAAGCGAATTCCGAAACTGATACCCCCCGAAGAGGTGCATTTAAAGGTCAGGTCCTCCTTGTTGAGCGACTTCTGCGAGGTGTATATCCCCCTGGCTCCTGCGGTCTACACCTACGGGGTTCCTGCGGGAATGTCCATAAGTCGTGGCGACCTGGTTTGGGTGCAGTTCGCCACCCGGAAAAAGCCTGCGCTGGCCGTAGTGAGCCGCGTTCACCAGGAACGCCCGAACTTTGATGTGCGCCTGGCGTACCCCCACCAGTCCGGATTCAAGTTCACGGAACGCTACATGGAAAATTTGGAGTGGGTGGCCCGCTACTACATTTCCACGCCCATGAAGGCCCTGTTTGTCTTTTGGCCTGCGGATTTTGAAAAATTCTTAGAGGCGCTCGCGGCAAGCGCCTCGGCCGAGTCCCCCGCAAAGACTCCGAAACTGGCTTCCAAGCCGGAGCTTCCACCCTTGACTTTGGAACAAAGTAATGCGTTACAGTCCCTGGTGTCGGACCTGGACGGCGATGGCTTTAGGGGGACGCTTCTTCATGGCGTTACGGGCTCCGGCAAGACCCGCGTGTACCAGGAGCTGGCCTACGAGGCCTTGAAGCGCAACAAGAAGGTGCTGATCCTGGTTCCAGAAATCGGCCTTACGCCCCAGACCGCTGAACGCTTTGAAAGTTTCTTGCAGGAGCCCGTGGTGGTGCTCCATTCCGCCTTGTCTGCGCCCAGGAAACGCGACGGCTACGTATCCATCATGAGGGGGGAGGCCCGGGTGGTCCTGGGAACCCGCAGCGCCATCCTCGCGCCCTTTGACTTTGACCTGGTGATTCTGGACGAGGAGCATGATTCCTCCTTTAAGCAGCAGGATCCGGCGCCTCGCTACCATACCCGCGAGCTGGCCTTTCACCTGGCCCATAAGCACGGCGCCCTGGTGGTGCTGGGTAGCGCCACCCCAAGCCTGGAGACCTTTAGGAACGGGGAGGCGGGGCACCTGAAAGTTTTGACCCTGAGGGAACGCGCCACCCAGGCGCCGTTGCCCACGGTGAACGTGGTGGACATGGGCAAGGTGCGTCAGCAGAAGGGTATCCTGATGTCGCCTACGCTGCGAGAGACCCTGAGCGATTGTATTGCGGCGGGCGACCAGGCCATTGTGCTCATGAACCGCCGCGGCTATTCCAAGATCCGCGTATGCACGGAATGCGGCGAGACGCTTTACTGCAAGAACTGCCACATTCCCCTGGTGTACCATAAGCAGTACGGCTCCCTGATGTGCCACTACTGCGGAACGCTGTACCCGGTGACTTCCCCCTGCGGTGCCTGCGGCGCCGATACCTACGAGTTCGTGGGCGGTGCCATCGAGATGCTGGAGGAGGAAATCGGCGAATGGGTGCCCGGCGCCAGGGTGGTGCGCATGGACCGCGACACGACGCAGAACGTGGGCGCCACCGAGAAGATTCTGGAGTCCTTCCGCAATCGCGAATACAACGTGCTGCTGGGAACCCAGATGGTGGCCAAGGGGCACGACTTTCCGGGAGTGCGCCTGGTGGGGGTGGTGGGCGCCGATACGGGCCTGGGCATTCCCGATTTCAGGGCTACGGAGCGCATGTTCCAGCTGCTGAGCCAGACGGCGGGTCGCGCGGGACGCGCGGTAGCTCGTGGCGAAGAGTCGAAGCCCGGGCTTGTCTATATACAAACTTTGAAGCCCTCGGAACCGGTGATGCAGTTCGCCATTCGCCACGACTACGAAGGCTTCGCCGCCAAGGAAACTTTAGACCGTAGCGAAGCCTTCTACCCGCCGTTTTGCAAGCTGGTGGAAATCAGCTGCGGGTCTCGAGACGAAAGCTTGCTGCGTAGTGCGGTACAGCGCCTAGAACAGATGCTTCGCGCCGAGAAATCCCTTATGGTCCTCGGCCCCGTAGATGCCTTTATACCCATTGTCCAGAACACGTACTGGGTGAAGCTTTATGTCAAGACAAATGACTTGGCCCCTGTTCGCCGAATCCTGCACCCCATCGTAAACTCCTCCAAGCCCTGGGTTATGGGCGTGGACGTCAAGGTGGAGATTGAATGACGAAAAATAGGCCCCTCCTTGCGGAGGAGCCTTCCTTGATAAGAAAAGCTTTTGTGGGTTACTTGAGCTTGCTCTGGGCCTGCTTCTGGAATTCGGTCATTGCCTTGTCGATGCCGCCTCTGTAGGCATCCACGGACTTGCCGCCGTCCTTCAGTTCCACGTGGCCATTGCTGAATCTGGCACTGTCGTCACCTTCGAACTGAGCCCAGCCGCGATCGGTGTACATGATCTTGTTGCCGTCCTTGTCCACCAGGGCGACGTCAACCAGGATTATGGGGGTGACGCGGTTCATGAGCTTGGTCATCATGCCGGTTTCGTAGGCAAAGGTGTATTCGGCGACGGCGATGGCGTCAACACCCAGAGGCTCGCAAAGTTTGCCGATGGCCTTGAGGGCGATGGATTCAACGCGTTCACCGTTTAGCCAGTACATGCCGCCGGACGGGTTCAGCAGTTCGTAGGGAATGGCTTCCATGCCTGCCGGGGTTACAAGACGAATCTTGTTCTTCTTGGAGCCTACACGGCTCTGGGCGTCATCCAGGGCCTTTTTGGTGTCGCCGAGGGCGCTTCCCGCGTAGAAGGCCTTAACCTCTTCGTTGGCGATGACTTCTTCAAAGGGCACAACGCTCCAACCTTCGATGCCGTTGAAAGCCTTGTAAAGTTCGTTTGCGCCGTGGGTGACGATGGTCACCTGTTCCTCGGTAAGAAATTCTACGTTATCCTTGATGACATCGCCGATAAAAGTAAGCAGGTTTTCTTTCTTGCCCTTGACTGCTTCGACGTCCTGGAATTCTTCGTTACCGGAAACGCTCAGGATTGCAATCTTTTTAATGTTAGCTTCCCAAAATTTTGTGCCTAAAAAATTAAGGTCTGCTGTATCGCAGCAGACCCCAATTTTTATCCCCTGATGAAGTTCATTATTTCCTCGTAGGTGCGGTCACTCTTGCCGATCGCCTCCAGCAATTCGCGCTTTCGTTCCTCGTCACGGCGGTCCATCAGCGCCTTGAGATTGGCGGAGGCCCTCTCGTAGCGAAGTTTCGCCTTCTCGAGAAGACGCTTGGCGGCCTCGATTTTCGTATCCGTCGTCTTCGTCGTCCGTCTGCTTCTAGTCTTCATCCTGCGCCTCCTTCTCGAACCTTGCGATTTCCGCGCCGAGTTTCGCGGCTTCATCCATTATGAAATCCTCGTCGAGACCGAACGCGTGCAGAACTTCCTTCTGTGTCGCCGTCAC
>JAZLKH010000099.1:0-49393 GCA_045597545.1 Fibrobacter sp. | reverse complement strand
CAATGTTGTAATAATGCAAATGGAGAAATAGATTCTATCCTGACTTGGAATCGAATCCACCCATTTGGCTGGCTTGTTTGTGGGAATCATGGGGCGCACAATAAAGCTCCTTGTAAAAAGCCTAGAGTAATGGGCGCAAATGTTCCTAACCAGGTTTAAATGCTGGAACCAGCTTACTAGAACTTTCGTTGAGGCCTTATTGAAACCGAAATACTTTGCAACCTCTGTTTTGGCATTGAGATTAGATTTCAGGTTAGAGAATGTCTTTGAAAGTGTTCCGAATGTTGTCGTTTCAAAGATCATCCACGCCGGAGGTGCAATTGAGGTGTCATACTCGCTTTCGTAATGCGTTTTGAAAACTTCACGAGAACGGTTCCAATGTTTTCGGAGTTCTACCAGGTTATCATTAAAAATTTTCTGATTATGACACAGCGATACATCTTCGTACCAACGTGGACCATGAGCAATGGAGAGTTGGTATTCCATCTGACAGCGCACAGCAATTTCAATAAAGCCGAGAGCTTCTACGATAAGATTTCGAAGAGCGGAGTCAAACAGGTAGTCATTCTTAATGCTGGACCAACTTGCCGTGGGAAGAAATTCCGAATTAGACGAGGTGTTATCCTGATACGGATAAGTATATCCTCGTAAACGGTAATAGCTAATTCTTGAAAGGACTTCTACGAGTTCATCCTTAGAAACATCTTTAAGCCCTCGGCTAATCAGTAATTGGGCCTGCTGATCCAAAGTCTGGGGAGGTTTACTATAAATTCTGGGAGACATCAAATTCCCCCTAAATAAAAAAAGAACCTCGCTGGGTGCGCATTGTGAAGAGGCGTGCAAGGTTTTCTTGCACATAATATACAATTACACAAACCAAATGTCAAGCCCTCCCTCGTTTCCATTTTACTTACCCCCGAATTTGAGGTTGGCCAGTTGCTTGTTGATTTCGTCTTCTAGCTTGTGGCTTTCTTCGAACATTTTCTGGAGTTCAGCGGTGTCGGCTGCCATCTGGGCGTTGAATTCCTCTTCGGTAATATCTACATAGTCAATCTTGATATCGAAATACTGGCCGGCGCTCAGGCTATAGCCCTTTTCCTTGACTTCGTTGTAGCTTACAACCACGCTAAAGTCTTCTACGGCTTCGGCGTTGCGGAAGGTCTTAACAATCTTTTCGATTTCGTCATCTTCCAGGCGGACTTTCTTAAGGCCGTTGGCATCCTTGTATTCCTGGCCAAGCTTGCTTGCGTCAACGAGGGTGATCTTGTCGTTGTCGGACTTTGCGCCGGTCTTGTCGAAGAACAACACGCTGACGTTGGTGCCGGTATTGGCAAATACATTGCTAGGCATGCTTACCACGCCAGAAACAATATGTTCATCTACAATCTTTTCAAGGATCTTGTGCTCGATGCCAGACTTTGCAGTAATGAAACCTGTGGGGATAACGATGGCGCCCTTTCCGTTTTCCTTGATGCTATTTACCACATGCTGGATAAAGCAGGTGTAAATGGCCATGGAGTCCTTTTTCTTGTTAGGGACTTTTGGCACGCCGGCCCAGAAACGGGTTCCCCATTTACTTTCGATGTTGTCGCGGGTATCGCTAAAGTCCATCTTGAAAGGTGGGTTACTGACTACATAGTCGAACTGTTTCAGGCTCTTGCCATCGTCGCTCTTGTGGTAGGGTTCCAAAAGAGTGTCGCCCTGCACTGCATGATCCAGGCTAGAGACAAGGCCGTTCAGGAGCAGGTTCAGTTTCAGCATCTTGTTGGAACGCTGGGAAATATCCTGGGCAAAGATAGTGCAGCGTTCTTCCCCTATCTGGTGGCTCAAAGCCATGAGCAAGGTGCCGGTACCAGCGCTGGGGTCATAACATTCAATATTGTGCAAATCGGCGTTGTCGCCCACTAGCAAGCGAGCCATGATCTTTGCGATGGCCTTGGGCGTGTAGTATTCGGCGTACTTGCCGCCGCCTGCGGTGTTGTAATCCTTGAGTAAGTATTCAAAGACATCAGAGAAAAAGTCGTAATGTTCTGCAAAGGCTTCTTCAAAGCTGAAGTTAGCCAACTTATCGACAAGGGCTCGGGCAAAATCTGCACGTCTTGCGTCATCGGTTACAAAGATGGTCAACTTTTCGAAAATGGGAATCTTTGTTTCCTGAGCAGTCTTGGTGTAGAATACATCCAGGTTATCCCTTGCAATAGAGACCATGGTTTCGTCAAAGATGGCGTCAAAGTCGCCTTTGGCCTGTTTATTCCACAAGTTGGCAATCAGGTAGTCCGGCTTGAATATGGGAACTTCGGGCGGCAAGAACAGGCTGATGTTTTCACGCTGTTCATCGGTCAGCTTTGCAAATTCCTCTTCCCACTTGTCGGATTTCTTGAGAGCCTCCAGGCAGGGGTCATCGATTTTCTTCAGTTCGTAGCCAAACTTATCTGCCATAAACTTATACAAGAAAATCTGGGTAATAATCTTGTATTCGTTACCGTCGTTACCCATGCCAAAAGACTGGCAAATGGACTTGAGGGTATCAATCAACGCAATGGTTTTTTCTTTGATGTTCATTTAGCTACCGTAGTAATTATTATACTGGTCAATATACTGTTTGGCGACTCGCTGCTGAATAAACTGATAGTCCGGCATTTGAGGTTTCAGCTGCGGGAATTTCTTAAGACCCAAGGCGATTTCCTGCATCACCGTCTTGCCGAAATAGGTATCCTGTTTTAGAATATCGTTGCGGTCATAGACCTTGGAATCTATGGTTCCCTTAATCGTTAAAAGAGCCTGCACGATATCTTCGTCAAACTTGGAGATTATTGGATCTTTGTGGTGAACTTCGCGAGACTTATTTTCTTCGCGGATACGCTTATGGACATAGGCAAACTTGGTATCGCCATTGTATTTCTTGAGCAAGGCTTCGTTTGCCTTGCGCAATTTTTCCAGGCGTTCCAGAATATCGTTCATGGCCTGGTTCTGTTCGTTGTAAACTGCCAAGTTTGCGGGCGTAAAGCCGTGCTTGTCGAAAATTGCCTTAAAGGCCTGTTCCAGTTCAATGTATTCCGGATCTTCGTGGTCAAAGTTATCTACAAAACCACGCACGGCGCGTTTGTACTTTTCGCGAAGTTCCGTACCGCCGTCAACGATTTTCAGTTCTTCGGTACCGATACAGCTGAAATTGAATTCGATATTCAGCATGGCTTCGTTCACGGCAGCTTGTGTGGCATCGCTATTGGCCCAGGCTTCCTTCTGGTTGATCATGGCGATACGGCGGTTCACTTCCGAAAGCATTAAGGGCAACTTTTCGATGTTGAGCTTTTCAAAGTCTTTCTTAAGTTCGTCATCGCCAAAGGTTCGAACCAGGTTCATGGCATCCTTCGCCAGTTCCATGGCCTTGCGCAACTGAATGAGAACCTTCTTGTCTTCTTGACTGGAAATTTCCGTAGAGAAGGCCTCGGCATTATCCATGCTGTAGCAGAATAGTGCCTGACGGGTTTCCTTCATCTGGTTGATGAGGGCGTCCTTATCTTCCATCACCTGGCGGTACATATCCGGCAAGTTTTCGTCGGGGTCGGAATTGTCTTCGGGATCGTTATTATAACGATTCAGTTCCTGCAGGTAGGCAGCGTTGGTCTCGTCAAAATTCTGCTTGATGTCGGCAAAGTCTATCAAGAAGCCGCGTTTCATGTTCTTGTAAGGGCGATTCACGCGGGTGATTGCCTGCAGCAAGTTGTGATCCTTGATTTTACGGCCAAAATAGAGACGCTTTAGGCGCGGGGCATCAAAGCCCGTCAGCAACATATTGAAAACAATCAGAATATCTATGGTATAATTCTTCTTGAAATCGTCAATAATCTTGCGGCGGGTTTCCTTGTCGTCGCTATCAAAAAGAATCAGTCCTGCCTTCAGGTTGATTTTCTGGATTCGATCCTGGTTTAGTTCATCTTGAATTTCATAGAAGAACTTATAAAGATTGCGGGCCTGTTCCGAAGATTCGCAAATAATCATGCCGCCAAGGTCATTGTCCCCTTGAATAGCATGGAACTTCACAAGGTCATCAATAATGTAGCGCAGGAGCGACTTGACATATGTCGGGTGTTCAATAATCTGGTTCTTTTGAACGGAGCCCTTTTCCACCAACTTCTTTACGCTTTCAAAAGCTTCATCCAGTTTTTTGCGGTAGCTGGTCTCAATATCTTCGCGAATGATTTTGAGGGTGTAGCCATCCTGAATGGAACGGTCGTAGTAATAGGTATGGAAATAGTCGCCAAAGACTTTGCAACTGGCCTTTTCGCTACCAATAAGCGGAGTACCCGTCAAGGCAATCTTGATGGCGTTACTATCGGCATTGAAAAGATTTGCCAAGAAGCATCCATTGGGCTTGTAGCCACGATGGGCTTCATCCATGATGAATACGCGCTGTAAATTGGTTGCATAATTCGGAAGATCAACCTTTTCTGTATCTTCCTTGAATTTTTGGATGTTCACCACGGTGATTTCATCGGCACCAGAGTTCCCCTGCAGAGCCTGGGTCGTTCGGAACTGAGCCATAAGCTCTTCGCGGGAATTTGCGGTAGAAACCTTTAAACCACGGGCAGAAAGTTCATCGGTAGCCTGTTCCAGCAAATCCAGGCGATCGACAATGAAATAGAATTTCGCCACCTTGTTCTGCTTGGCGTAAAAATCCTTAAGCACCTTGCTCAAGTGGAACGACAGAGCCGTTTTTCCGGAGCCTTGAGTATGCCAGACAACGCCAGAAGTTACGCCTGTCGCCAATTTTTCGCGAATAACCATGGCGGCAAAGAACTGCTGGTAACGCACAATGTGCTTTTCGTGACGGCTTTCAATCTGGCCATCCTTATTCTGCTTTTCCTTGTGCAAGTAGGCAATGCCATATTTTAGCAAGAACAGCAAACGAGCCGGGCTAACCATAGATGTAAGCACGCGGTTGGTGGGCGTGTTGATTCCAAGGTTATACTTGTATTCTGGATTGTCTTTTAAAACTGGAACATTAAAGTCCATCAGCACCTGTTTTTCAAGTTCAGGGCTAATAGGTGCATAAGGAAAGTTTGCCACAAAGGGTGCAACTTCTTCGCGCTTAGGATTTTCTTCCCTGAAACAGTTAAAGGGAGCAGATTCCTTTGCCGCAGTGCAGTAGAAAACACCTTCAATAGGCACAACGCCGCCCTTGGCATCGTACTCCATGTTATTGGAGAAAATCATGAGCTGGGTGATATTGATAAAGCGACGGAACTTCTTGTTCGGGAATCGAATTTCGTTCATTCGCTTACTTTCGGCAACCATACCGCCCGCATTATTCGGCTTCTTTACCTCAATAAAAACGAGAGGCAAGCCGTTAATGAACAGGGTAATATCGGGGCGAAAGCTATCTTCCCCATTACGGCAGGTAAATTCTGCCGTGCAATGGTAGGTGTTGTTTTCGGGATTGTCGAAATCAATCAGCTTATAGGGGGAACACTTTGTGATTCTCTGGTAAAACTGCTGACCAAGATCGTCGTCATCCAATTCCTTGCGAATATCGTCCAAAATATTTTGTGGATTGACTTTTGCCGAAGGATTCAATTTCTGGAATTGAGTCGCAAATATATTCGTGAGGATATTTGTCTCGGGATCGTATTTACGGATATCGGCCGCGGGAAGCACGCCCGGTTCCTGAGAAATTTTGCCTAAATACGAATAGCCAATACGAGTCAAATGTTGAATCGCAGTCAATTGCACACGTGTTGCTTCCGTAAAATCTTTAGGCATATAAAAATCCTGGTATAATATCGGCAAAATAACAATCTTTGTAAAAACAATATAATTTTTGATTTTGACACTAAAGTGACATTTTTATAATCTACCTTTGAAAACCGCCCTTTAATTCGGGTTTAATCAAATCAAAATATCTGCGTTTCCGTATGACCAACCACATTCGCTTGTACGCAGAAAGGAGTAAAATATGTATCAGACCTCTAATGGCGTTGTCACCGACGCCCAAGCCGCAGAAATAGAAGCCTTAAACAAGGATATTTGGGATAATTTCTGGAAAATCCCTAGGGAACAAAGAACTCTTGCTGACTGGGAAAAACTGCTGGAGATTCAAGTACTGGTGAAGAAAAATAACTAGAGGTCACGATAATCCAAAAGAATGCCAAAAATTTTGACAAATCCCCCTTTTACCACGATATACAATAAGAGGTAAAATATGCAGCAGATAGAAGGCGAGTACACTGGCGCAAGTATTTTTGCGAACACCATCGAGGCTGAAACCGTTGAGCAGATAAAGCGGGTTTGCGACCACCCGATTTTCAAGGATTGCAGCATCAAGGTAATGCCCGACTGCCACGCTGGCGCAGGTTGCGTCATCGGTTTTACGTCGGACATGCCCCACAATGGCGAAATCATCCCCAACATCATCGGCGTGGATCAGAGCTGCGGCATGTATGTGGTAAAGCTAGAAGACTCGCCGCTCCTGAACGACTACGAAAAGCTGGACAAGGTCATCCGCAAGCATGTGCCCTGCGGTTTCGACGGGCGGGACATTGTAAGCAACGATATTCCCGAAGACTTGTACGAAGATGTTCGCCGAATTTCTACGGACATCCTGAAAGACAATTACGTTTCCCACTTGAAGAAAATCGGTTCCCTGGGCGGCGGCAATCATTTCATTTCCATCGAAAAGGGCGAAACCGGAACCTACCTGATTATCCATAGCGGTTCCCGGAACTTCGGGAACAAGCTGGCCATTCACTTCCAGAGCATCGCCAACGAAAAGCACTGCTACGGTGACGGCGTTCTAAAGACGCTTTCGTACATTGACGGCAAGGATGCCGAGGAATATTTGAAGTGTGCCGACGTGTGCAGGCGTTTTGCCCATTGGTCTCGCAAGATCATGGCAAAGACAATTATGGTGGGCATGCGCTGGAAGGAGGAAAGCTCCTTCGAGACGCTCCACAATTACATCGGGAGCGACAACATCATCCGTAAGGGCGCCATTAGCTGCAAGGCCGACGAAAAAGTCTTGATTCCGCTAAACATGCGGGACGGCTCGCTGATTTGTATTGGCAAGGGAAACGCCGAATGGAACAACAGCGGGCCCCATGGTGCCGGCCGAGTCCTTTCCCGCACCGCAGCCCGCGAGCAGCTTTCCATGAAGGAATACAAGAGCTCCATGGAAGGCATCTGGACCAGCTGCGTAAACGTTTCCACCATCGACGAATCGCCTATGGCCTACAAGAACGGCGACGAAATCAAGTCCCTCATCCAAAGCACTGCCACCGTCATCGACCACCTAAAGCCGGTTTACAACTTCAAGTGCGCCGAAGAGGCCTCGTTCATCAAAAAGCGCCGAGAGAAGATGAAGGTAAGGTGAAAAAAATGAAACAGAAACAAACTAAACTCAACAAAGGGTTGTTTATGAGATACACACCCACAGAACAGGAAAATCAAGACTTTGACGTAAAGGAATTCGGCTATATGTACAGCTGGGGCGTTGAAAATTTTAACGACAGCCAAACCGAAGCCTTGCAAACATACATTGAAACATATTTCGACCTCACTGGCGGCAACGCCACAGAAGACGAAATCAACAACTTCTTTAATTGCGTTGGCTGCCAGGATTTCGTTGAATTCCTACGCGAAAGCGATCATAAGCCCGATGAAATCGAAGCCCGCATGAAAGCCGATATGAAAACTTACAAGGAAGAAATGGAAGAAGAACTACAGCGGGACAAAAAGCGCGAAGAAAGGCGCGAGGCCGAAGGTGACGCTCTCATGAAACAGTACTTCGGCACTACTCTCGACGAACTTGCGAACCGCCTGATTCAAGAGAACCCCAAGGATCCCCAAAAAAGCATCAGGGATCACGCCTGTGACATCACCATTGATTTTCAGATGCTGTTTACAGGACTGGGCCTTCGCCTGGAACGCCTAGTGCAAAGCAAACTTGAACAACGGTAAGTTGCATTCAGAAAAGAAATGCCTCTTAAAAAAGAGGCATTTTTCATGTTATTTATCAATCTTTCTACAAATCGATTCCCGTGTCACGATCTTGCGTTTCGCTTACGCAAACGCCCTTGCAGAACACCTGCTTGTCGCATACCAGCATGCAGGTGTGCTTTGCGCGGGTTATGGCAGTATATACGATCTCCTTGTTGAGCAAGGGGTGGTTTTCCCGCTCCGGCAGGAACACCAGTACATTGTCGAATTCAGAGCCCTGCGACTTGTGAATGGTCATTGCATAGGCGGGAACCAGGGAGTCTCTTGAAAAATCATTTAGGGAGAACGCCTTGTATTCGCCATTTTCGTCCTTCTTGTCAAAAACAATCTGCAAGCCCTTCTCGCCCTTTACCACAACTCCAATTTCACCGTTATACACGTCCAAATGAGTCATGTTGCAGCTCAGCATAAGCACTTCGCCAACAAAGAAGTCCTTTTTCTTAGGGCACAGTTCTTTCATTATGTATTCGTTGATTTGATCCACGCCCACGCGGCTTTGGCGTTCTGCACAAAGAATGCGGGCCTTTTCCAACATCTTGAATACAGCTTCGCAATCATTTGCCTGAGCTTTTGCAACGGTTTCCTTATAGAACTTGTCGCACCAGGCAGAAAGCAGGCTAGCTTCGTCACTACCCATTTTTCGCCCGTGGGCAAGGGTGAGGAAGGCGACCTTGGAATTTTCCTTGTTCCCCATTTCGCCTAATTGAGTATATGGGGCAAACACTTCCTTTTCAAAAAGGGTCTCGCTTGTCGCTTCGGTAGCATTCAGCACATTGTCGCTAACTTCCCTAAGCCTTCCAAAGAATCTATTGGTCTCATTCAGCTCAACACTGCGGCCCTTGATTTTGCCAAGCAATTCGCCAAGCACGGCTCCGGCATCTACAGAAGGCAACTGGTTTTTGTCACCCAAAAGAATAAGGGTCACTTTCTTGGGCAGGGCTTCGAGCAATGCGGCAAACAGATTGATGTCGATCATGCTGGCTTCATCAATGATGACAACGGAATTTTCTTCTAGCGAGTTATCCTTGTTTACGGCAAACTTTTTGCCATCGCTCCCGGCCTTCAGCAAATGATGGATCGTCTTTGCCGGCAGTTCAGCGATAGTTCTATAAACGCCTTCATTGGCTTTTTTATCGTCTTCATTGATAAGGTCATTCCAAGTTTTCTGCAAACTTTCGGCCATGCGTGACTTTGCCTTGCCACTTGGCGCAGCCAGGTGGATTTTTCGGGTCACTCCATCCCTTGCATCTTGCATCAACAGTGCCCTGAGAATAAAATACACCACTGTGGTTTTGCCGGTTCCAGGGCCACCCGTAACGATCAAGCTACCTTGAAGCCCCTTGGCGACCGCCAAAGCCTGCCTGTCCTTTAAATCGTATTTATAGACACTTTTCAATTCAGCCTTGATTTTGTCGGCTTCCTTTTGAATTTCCGATTCGTTCAAAGTGGCTGAATCTCCAAAGATTTCTCCAATTTTCTTTTCATTCGTGATTTTTGATTTATAGAGACGATGGAAAAACAGAGAATCGCCGCTAAGCACCAAAGGTTTGGCGGCTCCATCTGGAACGGTGATGATGGAATTATACTTACCACCCTGAAGATTGCCAATGGCTCTCTCAAAAGATTTTTCAAGTTCATCGACATTTACAAGCGCCGCTGATTCCGCATCCATCTTTGCTACATATCGCTCCAATTTTTCTCGAAGAACCTTGGAATCCAACTTGATGTGGGTAGAACCTTCCGCATTGCGCAATAGCAAGAACGAGAGAAGATTTCGAATATCTTCGTCGCCATTGCAACCGAGTAGGTCATTTACAACGAACTGCAATTGACGTTTTTGAAAAGGGGTTTCATTAAACATTCAAGACCTCCTTTGCACGGCCCTTGATTTCTTCATACTTCTGCTTCAAGGTTTTATAATCATTGAAATCCAAAGAAGAAAGCACGCATTTCTGCGGATTATCTTCAGAATCATTTTCTGCGCCTCTGGCAAACACATAGAACATTCCACCAAAATGTTTTTCGAAAACTTCTTCGGCAGTGCCACTGTAATAGGTTTTCAACCATTCTACGAGATAATAGGAATAGAGGACCCGCTGCAAGGTATATTCACGCGCTTCCATCTGCGCACCCATTCCCTTGTCGTCATAGCTGGCTAGGCAATCTGATTTCCAGTCCAAAAGATAATAGCGATCTACGCCGTTCACATTACGCTTGAACAGCAAATCGATAAAGCCTTTCATAAGGATATGCTTTTCGTCATCGAAGTACATCTGGAAAAGCATTTCGCGCTTGGTATTTTCAAACGGCAAATCCTTCAAGCTGAATTTTCCCGGATATTCGGTCGATCTGTCATACAGGTCAGCCGAAAGGACGCCAGACAGAATTTTTTTCATGATTGGGCCGTATTCCTGCTTGTAATTCACAAGGCAGTTGCGGAAACTACTTTCAATGAGTTTGCTCTGTTCTATTTCGGACATTTGCTCATATTTGCTGTAGTCCAGCAATTCAAAAATTTCATGCAAGGCGTTACCGAAGGCTGCTCCTGCCGGCAACTTTGTCGGAATTTTCTCCTTGGTTGCTTTACTTGGGTCATCGCCCTTTTCGTTTCTTGTATCTTCACCTTCACCATTGTCGTGGTGTGCAAGTTCCGAATAGGACTCCTGCCAAATTACTTTTTGCTGGATGTTGAGATTCTCGAGCTTTGCGGCAACCAAATCGGAAACACGACCTTCGGGAATATCGTTTTCGATTTTTTCCATTTCAGGCATGTCAATTAAGGTGTCCTTTGAAATTACAGGCAATTCAGGCATATCGGTTCTAAACAGCGATGTATTTTCCTGACAAGAGAACGATTTGATTGTTTCGCTCATAAACTTGGCATTAGGAGCGGTTTGCCTAGATTTCGCCTCGTAATCAGGCAAAATCAACAGATGTTGTGCTCGGGTATAGGCCACGTAGAATAAACGGCGCCATTCCTCAATGGTAGAGTCATCGTCTTTTGCGTCAAAAACGATTTGGCGTTTTGTGCTTCCTTCTTGAGGCTTTAGGCATGCTTTTTCATTTTTTTGGGAAAGGCCTTTAAAACCGCCCGCGGCAATGACAACCGGAAATTCCAAACCCTTGGAGGCATGCATAGTCATAATCTGTACAGCTTCCGAATCGGATCCCTTGGCGACTCGTGAAGCCTTGTCACCCTGGGCATCATCGTCACTCTTGTTCAAGTTATGCAAATGGCGAGCCAGGGATTCCAATGTATATGCACCAGAAGTGAGACTTTCAAGAATGTAATCCCCAATCTGGTGGTATTTGGCCAGACTCTGCATTTCTGTGCTACCTGAAAGAGCATCGTCTATGCGGGACCATGCGTAAACAGATTCCACCAACTTCGACCATTTTTTTTCAGAAGCGAGGTAGCGCCAATTTTTTAGCTGTTCAACAATTTCTCGATACTTTTTGTCGGCAAAATCTATTGCAGATACACGGGCAATGCGCTCTACATTGGAATCCTTTTCTAAACGATTAAAGAAGCATGTATAAAAATCCGACAGAAGTGCACAACGAATTGTGCTTTGGTATTCCTTCGATTCATTGGGAGTATTTATGGCCCGCAGGAGCCATTCCCAATGGATGCATTCCTTATCATTAAAAAGGCCTTCATCCTTGTATCTCAAGAAAGGAATGCCATTCCTTTTCAACAATTTTTCAATTGCCGGAACTTCAGAACGGGTGCGCACCAAAATGGCGACATCGGAGAATTTCAAATTTCGAAGTTCGGCATCATCCTTCGTTTTTACCTGCAAGGCTGAACAATTTTTTTCTCTCTTGAAAATCTTTTTTAGGCAGTCTATGCTAAAACGGGCAAAGTTCCATGGCGTTGTAGACTTGCAAATCCAAATCGGAGCAAACTTTTCATTATTGTAAGTTGCAGTCACATTATCCGCAGCCCCGGCTCCTACACCGGTAAAGGGCAGTCTTCCTCCCAAAAGTTTTCCCGGCTCCTTTGCATTGAATAAGGCGTTGCATGCTGTAACCATGGCTTCTGTAGCACGGAAGTTGTTTAGCAAATCAAAATTGCGGCCATTCCCCAAGTTATTTTTCCCTGCATCTTTAATTTCAGCAACGGCATTTTGATATACATTCAAATCAGCGGCCTGAAAGGAATAGATGGACTGTTTCGGGTCGCCAACAACAAACAAGTGATGATTATTGTTAAGGAAAATGCCCTTGAAAATACTCCATTGCAAATAGTTGGTATCCTGAAATTCATCAATCACAGCCATCTTATACTTGCGTTTCAGCGTATCTGCAAGTTCGGAATATTCTTTTTCCGCAATCTCGGTATAGACATTTGAGATCATATCATCAAAAGTCTGCTGCTTTCGCGCCTTTTTCAAAGCCTGCCACTGGGTGTAAATGGAAAGAGACGCTTTCGTAAAGAATACGTACTTAAGAATATTGCACATCAAGGTTGGCAAGTCACCCTTTGCGGCCTTTAGAGCCGTCACATCGTTCCACAGAGTTTCATCAAGTTCCCGTATTTTATCGATTGCCGCCTTGCCTATTCCAGGCAAGGCATCGCCTGTGCCATTCCAATTTTGCAAAACGGTTTTTATCTTATTGATTTCTTTGGCGCGATCAGGATAATTTTCGGCTAATTTTTCTAGACGGCTTACAATGCTCAACATGTAATTTGACTTCGTCCATTCTTCCGAAGATTTTTCCGACAAATCTTTCAGGTAATCCACATACTTCTGAACATCTATTTCAGAATCTTTGATCGTAGTAGATTTTTCATTGTAATTTTTCAGAATATCCTTTACGTACTCAATGGTTTCTG
The DNA here is from genome assembly GCA_045597545.1 of Fibrobacter sp. Taxonomy (GTDB): domain Bacteria; phylum Fibrobacterota; class Fibrobacteria; order Fibrobacterales; family Fibrobacteraceae; genus Fibrobacter. The sequence continues at coordinate 36,558 of JAZLKH010000099.1, read as the reverse complement.
AAGCAGACAATCCGTTACTTAGCAGAATTTTAAACAGTTCATCATTTACCCATTCATCTCGGCAAGCCTTTTCCACCATCTCGCCAACAGAATCACTTTCAACAAGTTCCAGGGCAAAAGCGGAATTGGCATCATAGGCATAGTCTGCCATCGTCTTTTGGCAAAAAGCGTGGAAGGTATGGATAGCAGCGGAATCAATGCCTTCTATAGCCTTCTGAACATTCACATTTGTTCTATCGCCACTTTTAAGGGCCTTCAAAATGCGACTTTTCAGTTCTCCGGCTGCCTTATCGGTATAGGTGACCAGCAAAAGCTGGTCCAGCGTAATAAAGCCTTTTTCAATTAGAGAAATAACCATGTGCTCGATGGTATAGGTTTTTCCGGTGCCGGCGGAAGCTTCAATGCAACCATGGTTTATTTCACCACCAACCAAAGCTTCTACAATCTGTTTATACACTTGCTTTTCTTGCACACTCATGACTATACCTCGACCAGACCTTCAAAAAGTTTCACCATCTCTTGATATCCAGTTTTTAAGCTATCTGTGATTTTTCCATTTTCATCTTCAACCAATTCGTAATCTTCAAGACCAAAAAGTTTAAATTGAGGGAAATAAGACGGATTATAGACACCATTATAACCACCGCAGTATTCATCCATTGTTTTGTTAAAGAGTTTTTCCTGTTTTTCTTTTGCAGTTTCTTTAACGTTTCCGGTCTTCTTATCAATTTCATCCTTGCATTCTCGAATTTCCCAAACAAAATCGGCAGGAATCAGGCTCTTAAAAGGATTCCTTTGAAGCAGCCCATAAGCCATCGCGCAAATTTCGCGCAGACGGCTCAAAGGATCAATTTTTGACAAATCCATTTTATAGACCTTTGAGACATCCTGGGTTAGGTTAAGTAACACAACGTCGTTGATGTCTTCTAGCCCATTTTCACTCTTATGTGCGAGCAAAACCAGGGCCGTTACATACAGTCCCAAAATTTTAGAGAACTTTGTCTTTTCCTCTTTTTTTGCAACCGGTTCATAGAGGTAGAGAGTTCCGTCATTTTTTGAATAATTAATCTCATTGCAATCAATGATTAAGGATTTCTCGTTTCCTAAATCAAATTTTATTTGTGACGGTTTAACAACTTTTACAGCAAAATTTTCACCGACACAACTCGTAAGCTGATGGTATTGACTTTTTACCATTGTCTCAACACTACGTTTCACATCAGCATCGAAAGGACTTACTGGAATACTACCTAGCAAAGATTCCTGAACCCAGTTTTCTTCTTGCTGCAACAGCTTTTCTTCAAATTTATTCTGGTTGATTGAATAGGATGCCAACCCTTCTAATTTTACCGGTTCAAAATCATCCTTTGTAATATCGGATTCTTCTGACGGCAAATGGAGTTTTTGCTTTGCATAGAATTCAAATGGATTCTTCAAAAAGTTCTTGAGCTGGTTCGCTGAGACGTGCAATTCCTTATCTTCTATTGGAGGCACAATTTTAGACGTCCCTTCACAAGAGAGACTATCTGTTTCATTAACATTTTTCGCATAGCGATCAATCAACAGTTTTCTGTTTCTGTAACCGCGGTTGGTGTATAATTCCGATTCCGGGCGGTATTCATCTAAACGTATTTCACAAGCGGTCGGAGAAATGAAATAGTCCTTTAACTCATGAATTACCGTTGACACATCCAATTCGGCATCTTCCTTGAGATCCTTGTTTACATAGCTCAAGTGAAGACTTTCTTGGGCACTCATGATTTCACAAAGGAAAAGATACCTGTTCTTTGCAACAAGGGTGTCATCGCCCAGCATTCGGCGCTGTGCCAAAAGGCGCAAGTCCAGCGTGCTGCTGTCATTTCGGCCAGGGAAATATTCGGAACCCATGCCCAAAATAAAAATATGTTTGGCAGGAACAATTCTATTCGGAGCAAGCTTCATGAACGAAATTCCATCGATGAACAACTTGTCGGAACCCATTTTTGCACCGACCGCAGAATCCATGATGGCATGGTATACAAACTTGAAAGGCACCGCATTTTTAGTAGTGTCGAGAATGACCTCAATGTTATGGAGCACCATGAATACAGCGCTTAAAATAGACGGTTCCTGCTTGTTGCGCAGCCAGTCCACAAGAATCTCACGCAGGGCTTCCAAATCCCTGTAGCGCTTTACGGTTGCATTTTCTCCCAGGTCAATCAACTCTGTGCAAATGTCGTCGCCGCCCGAAGCCAAAACGTCTAACGAATCCAGGGCATCAACGAGTTTCATCAACGTTTCATTGCTGTCGACATCCATGGAATCGAACGGCGCGATTCCATTTTCATCGTCAAGCATGTAATTCTCGTCCATCCAATTGGATAACAGAAGACGCTTTACCGCATGCTTCCAAGAGAACACATCTTCATTATCATCTACCTTGCGGCGGTATGCTACGACACTTGAAACGATGTTGCGGAACTTGATGACATCTTCGCCGGTTATGCCGCGACATTCCTGAACGACCGGATTTTCCAGAAGGGCAAACAGGTCTTCCCTGTTAAAATCATGCTTGTCGCGGATTTTAAGCAGCACCTGCAGGGCTTCTGCCGTAAAAGAGAATCCCTCCCTGGAATCCAGAATCTTATACGGAATTCCCTTATCCTTCTTGGCACTTTCAAAAACCTGGGGAATTACCGCGCGATATTCATCCAGGCAAGGGGACAGCACAAGAATATCCCGGAAGGTACATGTTTCGCCATCATTTTTTTCCGGGTCCAAAAGCGAACAGATGCGGGAATGAAGGTCTTCCACTTCGCGAAGGCGCGTCGGCGCTCCAGTAAGCGTAAAGGACTGGTCGTCTTCAATTTTACGATCATCCTCGAATTTATTCTTTCGCGAATACACAAGATTCTGCAGAGCGTGCAACCTTGAATCGCAAGGAATTTCGTTGCCGAACCAGGAATATATGTAATTGCTATTCGTGCACCACAGGCGAATATTTTCGCGACCGCTCTTACCGAACTTTACAAGAAGATTATTTTCGTCAGACTCGCTGGAAGCTATGCCAAACTCATCGGTATTTTCGTCATAATCCGTTTTCAATCCGGCACAATTCTTGTCTACTTCGTAGTAGGATTTTCCTGGTTCGGGTCTCACGACCTTCGTTGCATCTTCCCAGAATTCGGAGCAGGGGTTTTGAACATAGGCATTGACGATAGCTCCAGCCTCTGACATTTCATGGAGCATTGCATGATAGAACTGCCCCATGGAAGAAAGACCAAAAATGAAAATCTGCTTGCCAGCAAGCTTTTTGAGATTTTCCTTTTTTTCGGTAAATAAATAAGGCAGAGTCAAATAGACTGTTTCTGAACCTGTTCGTTCCTTGTTTGCGGCAAAGGCCTGGTTGAAAAAGGAATCCGCCTTTTGGAACAATTCCGCATAAATTTCGCGTTGCCACTTTTCTTGCTGTTCCACTTTGTCTTTTACGGATGGTTTTGCATTGCCTGCAAAAAACAGACCGCCACGCCACCCTTCCATAAATCCGTTCGGTCTTGTCAGTTCATAATCGCGGAATAGGGAACTGAGTTTTTGCGACAGGTCGAACGCCTTGGCTTCGTCAATACCAGCAACCCCAGCTTCGGCAATAGGAGCCACCCCCGCTTTTTGCAAATATGTCAAGCATTGCTCGGGAAGAGTCTTTGCGTTTTCTAAAAAATATGCCAGGATGACACTTTGCAAGATATCATCCGTCAACAGCTTCTGATTTTCGTCAGGTTGCAAGGATTCCCATAGAAACGCATCGATGGTCTTGGCATTCAAGTTTCCAATAGCGCCATACTTGCCAACCCATTTGAGGCGAAACCACTGTTCAATCTTTTTATCTGGAAAAACGATTGTCGGGGCGTTAAAAGGGTCTGCCCAGGCTGTTTTAAGCTGGGCAATAGCCTGATCGGCAAGAACATTCAGATTGGAGGCGAAATTCAGATTAATCATATCACAAATATATATCGTTTAAAGGTCATATTATGTCAAACCAACGTATTTTTCACTTTCTTGCGTTTTTCAAACCATATCGTTCATCTTGAACGGCAAAAGCACAATAAGCACTTTTGGGTTTTCCACAAAAACGCAATTTCAAGCAAAAAGTGTCACTAAATCAAATTTTTCTGCAATTTAGTGGCACAATTTTTAGTTTATTCGCATTCAAAAACGTAAAAACGCGCAACATTTCACGCACAATGTGACGAGAGAGCCCTTCGGGAACCCCTTTTTGACGTTTTTTACAGCAAAAAACGCCCCAAATTTATTACTTTATTCAAAAATTTTGTCACTAAACCGCCATTTCCGTCCATTTAGTGGCACTTTTTTCGCAAATTCCACAATTTAAGGGAGGGCCGAGCCGCATCATTTTCTGCCGATCCGACGTACTTTACCAACTGTTGAGAATTGGTGTTGTAAATTCGGCAACGGAAGTTCAACACCATCAACAATTTGTAATATTTTCTTATCTTTAGGTATATAAATTATGGCCATGCCCGAAGTATTAGACTATTTGGAATATCGTGAGTTCTTGAAGGATTGGTTTGTCGAAACGAAAAAGGACAATCCATTCACTTCGTATCGCTACCTTGGCCAAAAGACTGGCGTGGACCCGGCCTGGCTGGTGCGCGTGTTCCAAAAAGAAGGCCACCTGAACGAAGGGACGCTCCCTGCGTTTATCCGCCTTTGCGGCCTGGACGATCGCCGCGCCGAATACTTCAAGACGCTTTACCGCTTCAACAAGACCAAGGCCAAGCAGGCTCTTTCGGAACTGTACTACCGCCTGATGGAGCTTCGTTCCCTGGAGACCCGCGTCCTTTCACAGCCGGAGCTCACCTACTTCGGCAGCTGGGCCTGTGCAGCCCTTCGCGCCCTCATCGGCATCACCAAGGATACCAGCGATATCAACAAGCTGGCCGCCAACCTGAACCCGGGAATCTCCCAGGACGAGGCCAGAACCGCCCTTGGCATCCTGAAGCAGCTGGGCCTGGTTGTACCCGATGGCAACAACGGTTGGAACATCACCGACCAGATCATCAGTACCGGCGGCGAGGTCAAGAGCCAGGCCGTCCGCGACTTCCACAGGCGCACATTGGAACTGGCCCAGGAATCCCTGGACCGCCACAAGCCCGAGGAACGCGACATTTCCTCCGTGGTCTTTACCGCCGACGAATCCGACCTGCCGGAAATCCGCCACCGCATCGAGGAGTTCCGCCGGGGGCTTCTGCAGTTCGCCCGCAAAAGCGAGCGCGCCGACCGCGTATACGCCCTGAACCTTTCCATGTTCCCCCTCTCCAACAAGGTAGACGACCCGGATACGGGTTCTTCGTCGGAAAATTAGGGGGCAGCGTGAAACATTCCGACAAATTTTTATATCTTTCGGATGTGCTAAAGAGTCGTTCCACATCCTCGAACTTCGCTAGAATGGCAGCCATTTCCCTTGGATTTGGACTGGCCCTTTCTGCATGTTCCGATAACGACAAGACCGCTGGCGGCGGCCCCTCCGGTTCCGAAGCCGGCAACGCCATCATGGCGCAGATTTTGACAGCGGACGCAAAGCCCGCAGCAAACGCAAAGGTAAAGCTCATCGACAGCGAAAGCCTGGACAGCGAAAATGCCTACACCGCCACCGCCGACGAAGATGGCGTCGTGAGCATCGAGGGCGTTGCCGCAGGCAGCTACACTCTCGAGGCCAAGCTCAAGGGCGAAGCATTGCAGATGCCCGCAGAGATTTCCACAGGCGACGAAGACCTGGGCTGTGCCACCCTACAGGAAATGGCCTCCCTCAAGGGTTCCGTCGGTAGCGAAACCGCAAAGGGTACAGTTAAGGTCCGCGGCCTGGATTACGAAGCCGATGTTGTGGACGGAGCATTCGCCCTGGACTCCCTGCCCGCAGGCCCCATCAACCTGGTTTTCATTTCCACGGATAGCGACACGGTTTCCTCCTATGTGAACGTCAAGAGCGGCGAGGAGGCCACCGGTTTCACCTTCGCCAGCGAAAAGACATCTCTCCTGCTGGAGGACTTCGAGGACGGCGACCATCAGCATCGCTTTATGCCGCTGAACACATACGATGGCGGCTGGTGGTTCTTTGATTACGAAAACCGCAACGTGGTTCCCAACTACGTCCTGGACGAAGGCCACTTCTTCCTTATCGACAAGGTGGACGGCAGCATGGTGGGCCATGTCAGCGCCGAGTTCAACGATGTCATCGTCGTTGACGACACTACCAAGATTTACCCCTGGGCAACCATCGGGCTTGAAATCGGCTCCAGCGACGAGACCGTCTGCAACGACCTTTCCTCCGTGGACTCCATTGCTTTCCGCATCAAGGGAACCGGCGCTCTGAAGTTCGCCCTGGTAGACAAGAACATTTCCTCAACGGACCAGACCATCGGCGAGAAGATTCGCCTGGAAATTCCCGAGGATTGGGAACGAGCCGTCGTCGCCATTGACGACCTGGCAGAGGACAAGTCCGCGCTAAAGTGCGTCACCCTTCTCACCTGGGCATTCGAGTTCCCCGGCGGCGACCTCCTGTTCGATGACATCGAGCTCATCGGCGGCGACAAGAACAGCATCTGGGCAAAGTAATGGCAGAGGCCGCATCAAACGGCTTTGAGGGCGTCCGCGCCGTCACCTCCAACCAGGATGACATCTACAAGTATTTAGACGAGGTCGTTGGCAAGTATGCGGCGACCCGTTTTTTACGCCCCTTCGCGGACCATACGCGAGCAGCCTTTGCCGAGGCGGAAAAATTCGTAGCCGATTTTTACGGGGCAAAATGCGGCAAGGCGCTCCACATTGAGGGTTTCGAAGTAGTGCTGGACTCGGGCTGCGGCACCGGCGAAAGCACCCTGCACCTGGCTCGCAGATTTCCAGACGTTCCAGTCATCGGAATAGACCGCTCCGCAGTCCGCCTGAACAAGGCGGGCAACACCCGTCAGCTGGAGAACCTCGGAGCCGCGGCATGCCCTTCAGAGGCGATAGCCGTAACGGGCTCCGCCGAAGTTCCAACCAATGCCTTCTGGGTCCGCGGGGAGCTCCTGGACTTTTGGAGACTGGCCCTAGAAAACGTTCAAGCAGGACGTTGGCGCATCGTACACCACGCCGTCTACTATCCCAACCCCTGGCCCAAGGAAGGCGAGGCCACCAGGCGCTTCCACCTGCACCCCATTTTCCCCACCATGATGCAGCTGAGTCCCATTACGGAACTGCGCACCAACTGGGACATTTACGCCCGGGAATTTGCCGCGGCCAGCCGCATCCTGGAACCCGCCGCAAAAATCACCTGCAATCCTTTTGAACCGGCGAATCCCGAAACCGCCTTCGAGCGCAAATACAAAGAAGCCCGCCAGCAACTGTGGCGGGTTCTCGTGAACAAACCTTAAGGTAAGCGGAACGACTTACTTACGATCCTTCATCCAAGTCAAGAATGCCTTGGTGCTGCGGGTGAATTTGACTTCCACCTCGGCGCCATCACGTACGATGAATTCGGAAAGGCCGTACTTACTACCATCGGCGCGCCCCCAGTCGTAGGTGTAACCTAGGCGAGTCCAGGGGAATCCGCCTTCGCTTGCCGTGGCCTTGGCGTTGGTTTCGTCGAACCAGTTCTTGAACCACATGGCCTCATCGCTCTGGTCCTCTTCGAAGGGACCTTCAAAGGCGTCGTTCATCAGGCCGCTGGTGGGGTCCGGAATGTAGGCCGGGCGGTAGACATCCTTTACGTTCGCCCAGAATACGGTAAAGTAATTTCCGTCGAAGTATGGGGACTTGCCAAGCAGCTGGCGCAGGCGCAGATTCCAGTTGGTAGCCTTCTCGTGATTCTCCTGGAACCACTTGGCAAATTCCTTGTCGGAATAGGCCCACAGCACCTGATTTTTCAGGGTCACATTCTGGCCGTCCTTGAAAGCCTCGGGATCGTTATGCCAGGCCACCAGAACCACCTGGGAATTGTCGCCGCTGAGGGTTGCCATGTCGGAGCCCGCTCCCAGCGAAACGAGAGGATAAATGTTGTCACTCTTAAGGCCTGCGGCCACTCTCACCGCCTCGGCGTACATGGCATTGTTCAGGGAATCCCTGTTGACGAAGGAGACCACGTTGCCCTTGGTATCGATGACGTCACAGTAGGGAACTTCGTGGTAATCGAGAGCCACCTTGTTCTTCTTGAAATGTTCCATCAAAAGTTCATCGTCGTGGGAGAACAGGTTGTCATTTTCCAGGAAAGAAATCACGATCTTGCAGAAGCCCTGATCGGGAATCTTTACTGCAACAGGGAAAGCCCTCTTGCCGTTATCCGTAGTATCCAGGGAAAGTTTGCTTTCGTTATCGCCACAGCTGTACTCGTAGGAATAGAGCATGGCAGTACCCGGCTTCACCTCGCCTACAAACAAATTATCCTGTTCGCTGCTCCAGCCCGGCTTTACGACAATCCTGGATTCGCCCAAAGTCATGGTGTGGGGCACCTTGTCATCACAGTAGAATGCGGCCTGGCGGAAAACGCCTATGACACCGTTCTTGTTGTGAAATACGCTAGGGTCATCGACTTTCATACCGCCAGCGCAGGCGACGAACACGCAACCGGTAGCCAGGGCGGCTCCTGCCACCAACATTTTCATTTTTCTATTCATCTTGTTCGACCTCTTAATTCCGCGAAAAATATAAAAACAAAATAAGCTGCACCGTTCCTAGGATTATTCCAAGGCCTCAAAGAAAGTCCTCATCTCTACGCTATTTGCGGGAAACCATTCACCGTGAGGTCCAAGGTCTTTCCCATTTACCATGGGGAACTTCATAAAAGCATATTCCTTCCAGTAATTCACCAGCTTCATGACCGCTACGGAATCCTTGTACAGAGTCAATTCACAAACCGGGCTAAGTTCATTGGAATACGAAGCATAAGTTTCATAGTACACGTTCTTCAGCAAGTCGCCGAATTTTCTCAATTGTTCTTTTGTAAGATCAACGGTTCGATCCAAAGCATCACGACCATCAACTTTCTTATAAAATGAAACCTGGCCACGATTCCAGTTTTTGGATTGCACATAGAGAGGTTCACCAAGCGCCGTATCCCTAGGGAGAATCAACTCTTCCAACGTCTGTAACGTATGGTTCAACGCAACATCGGGAGCACCCCCTACATTGGGAATACCATTTGTTTCAGGGGCGGTTTCACGAGATTTTCTCTTTTTACGAACAGTGTCAAAATCTGGCATAACGAAAACAGGCCGTTGTTTTTCTCCTGGAACGTTTAAATCATGGGATACGACGGCGGAATCGCTACAAGCCACAAACTGCGCACCATTATTCTTTAGAAATTTATTGATTTTTGCAAGATGCCTAGGAGTCCAAACACCCACGGAACCTTCTTCGTAGCCAATACGGTCCGCCAAGCGGAACTCTTCAACAAGAGTTGAATCTTTATACAAGGCAAGGCGCAGCCCGGTTTGACAGGATGTGGTAAAGGTGTCCTGCAGACATTCCCGTACACGATCGGTACGAAGCAGCTGAACAAAGTTGCGATACCTACGCCCGTCAATGATTCTCTCTCGTTTCACATCCCCAAGGCCCACAGCATAAGCCACCATGAACTCGGCGCTATCGAGAGCAGAGAACAAGGGCAACGGTTCACGCTTGGGGCCTTCCTGCTCAGAACTGCAGCCTTGCAACACTGCAACAGTTGCAAATCCCAAGGTCAAAAGGGCCACTAAAACTTTCCACATTTTTTTCATAGAGGTAAATATAAAAAAGGGCCTCTTTCTCAAAATCTAAAGAATGGAATCTGACCAATTTTCTATCTTTTCCTTCGTAAAATTCTAAACGAGGTCAATTATGACATTTGAAGAAATCTACGCGCTGGTTTGCGAACGCAAGAGAACCATGCCCGAAGGCAAGAGCACTACCGAACTCTTTAAGAAGGGTGCTCACGGCATCGGCAAGAAGCTGGTGGAAGAAGCTGGAGAAAGCTGGATGGCCGCCCGTTACGAAACCCGCGACGACCAGGCTCTGGAACTTTCCCAGGTGCTCTACTATGTTGCCTGCATGATGGCAGAAAAAGGTCTCACCCTCGAAGAAGTGTACGCTAAATTATGATTAAGGTAGCTCTCCCCAACAAGGGCATGCTCTTTGAACCTACCCAGGAACTTCTGAAGGCCTGCGGTTACAAGTGCTCCAAGCCCTACAAGACTTTGACCCAGATCGACACCAAGAACGGTATCGAATTCTTCTTCCTGCGCCCCAGCGACATTCCCATGTACGTGGGCCGCGGCATCATCGACGCAGGCATCACCGGCATCGACTTCAACGCCGAAGCCAAAAGCCCGGCTGTTAAGGTTCTGGACTTGCCCTATGGCGCCTCCAAGATGTGCGCCGCCGTTCCCAACGAAAGCCCCATCCAGACCTTGGAAGAACTTAAGGATAGCACCATCGCTACGTCCTTCCCCAACATCGTGGAAGGCTACTACAAGAAGCCCATGAACTTCGTAGTGCTGGAAGGCGCCGTTGAAATTTCCGTAAGCCTGGGCGTTTCCGACGCCATCGTGGACGTTGTTGAAACCGGCACCACATTGAAACAGGCAGGACTTCGCATTATCGGCGAACCCCTGTTCCGCAGCAACGCAGCCCTCTACTGCAACCCGCAGAAGACCGAGCTGGAAGAGGTGAACACCCTCATCCGCCGCATCCAGGGAAAACTCGTCGCCCAGTCCTACATGATGATCGAGTACGACTGCCCGGCAGAAATTCTCTCCAAGGCATGCGAAGTGACTCCGGGTCTCGACGCCCCCACCGTTACCAAGCTCCACGGTCGCGAATGGTACTCCGTCAAGGCCATGGTTCCCCGTGACGACGCCAACGCCATCATGGATAAGCTCTGGGACGCAGGCGCTCGCAGCATCCTGCTCTTCGGCATCGAACAGGCCCGCATCTAACAGGCCTTCCTACCGTCTACTTCCTACTATTTCATGGAAACTCTCGCCTACCTCGCACGCCAGCCGATTCTTGACCGATCTGGTAAGATTTACGCCTATGAACTGCTGTTCAGGGATTCCCCGACCAGCGACACGGCGGTTATCGCCAGCGACATGCTCGCCACCGCCCAGGTCCTAGAAAACGTGCTGAACAACATCGGTGTCCAGAAGATCATCGGCAACAACAAGGCCTTTGTGAACTGCAGCCGAAACATGCTGCTGGACAACCTCTTCGGCCTGTTGAACCCCAAGCACTTCGTACTGGAGGTCCTAGAAGACGTGGAGGTGGACGACGCCGTGGTGCAGGCGGTGCAGCGCTACAGATCCCTGGGCTTCGAAATCGCCCTGGACGACTTCATCTTCAACGACGAGTTCATCCAAAGGTTCAAGCCGCTGTTCCCCCTGGTTTCCTACGTAAAGATGGACGTGGTGGACAACAGCATCGACGCCATGACCAAGGCCGCAGCCTTTTTCAAGGTGTTAGGAATCAAGCTTCTCGCCGAAAAGGTAGAAGACGAGGCCACTTTCAAGCGCTGTGAAGAAGCTGGCTACGACTACTTCCAAGGTTTCTTCTTTGCAAAGCCGGAGCTGGTCACCGGACAGAAGATCGACGCCACCTCCGCGGCCATTTTGCAGTTGATGATGCTGCTTCATAAACGTCCAAGCCTTGAGGAACTTTGCGATTACTTCGAAAGGCACCAGGACATTGCGGCAAACCTTTTAAAGTTCGTGAACTCCGACGCGGTATCCAAGCACAGTAGCATCTCCTGCATCAAGGATGCCATCGTATGGGTGGGCCTCGCCCACATCCAGGAGTGGCTATTGCTGATGCTCTACGCCCGCCCCGAAATGGGCATCACCCCTCAGAGTTCCCCACTGTTCCAGAATGCAAGCCACCGAGCGAAGTTCCTGGAAAGCCTCGCCCGCACCCTGGACCAGGAAGACGACGAGTTCTGCGCCAAGGCCTACATGGTAGGCCTCATCAGCCGCATGGACGCCCTGGTCCGCGCCCCCCTGGAGACGATCCTCCCCGACGCCCCCGCCGACGACGAAATGCAAGACGCCCTCCTAAACCGCAGCGGTCGCCTGGGCATGCTGCTTCGCCTTGCCGACGCCGTAGAACAGGATGACAGCCAGGGCATCCAGTTCGCCATCGAGGAACTGGGCCTGACCTCCAGGCTTTTAAGCCTCTGCATCACCGAATCCTATAGCTGGACGGGCGCTAACCGATGACCGTAGAACCACAAAGCCTCGAAGCCCTTATTGGCGAATTTGCCAGCCTCCCGGGTATCGGACAGAAGACTGCCCGACGCCTGGCATACCACATCTTGTCCAAGAGCAAGAGCGATGTGGAGCGCTTTGCCGAAAACCTCATCAACGCATCCACCAAGGTACACCCCTGCCCCTGCTGCCACGCCTTTACCGACCAGGAAGTTTGCCCCACCTGCGTAGAACGCCATGGCGCAAAGTCCATCTGCGTGGTAGAAAAGAGTTCCGACATCATTCCCTTCGAACGTTCGGGAATCTACAAGGGACTTTACTTTGTTCTAGGCGGAGTCATCTCGCCCCTGGATGGCGTAGGCCCCGAGCAGCTCCACCTGTCCCAGCTGGTGAATCGCATCAAGGAAGAAGGCATCGAGGAACTGGTGCTTGCCCTTGGCAGCAGCACCGAGGCCGACAGCACGGCCCTGATGATTGACCGCATGCTGCAGGGGGTCAACGTAAAGCGTACCCGCCTCGCCCGAGGAATTCCCATGGGCAGCGACCTTGAGTTTGTAGACGAAGTCACCATGCTCCGAGCCTTCGAAGGAAGAGTCAGCCTATGATCCCCGAAAAGAAACCCGAAGTCAAGATGAACGCCAAAGTAAACGCCGACGGCAAGCCCCAGGAACGTCTGGTAGGCAAGAAGGCCCGCCCCATGAAGCAGACGGCGGACGCTCCCGTCGTGGTGGGCGGCTACAAGATTTCCTCCGTGGAATTCGTAAAAAGCGCAACAAGCCTTGCCGGCCTCCCCAAGGAGCGACTCCCCCAGGTGGCATTCCTTGGCCGCTCCAACGTTGGCAAATCTTCCCTGATGAACGCCCTCATGGGTCGCAAAAACCTGGTGAAGGTCAGTTCTACCCCCGGAAAGACCCACGAATTGAATTTCTTTAAAGTCAACAAGGAATTTTTTCTAGTAGATTTACCTGGTGTAGGGTTTGCAAAAGTCAGCAACGCCAAGCGCGACGAAATGTCGGACTTTATCCGCGAATACGTGGAAAAGTGCAAGGACCTTAAGGGTCTGGTTTACCTGGTGGATATCCGCCACGGTGGGCACTCCATCGACGTAGAAACCGTGGAAAGCGTCCGCGAAACCGGTTGCCCGGTGCTACTGGTCGGAAGCAAGCGCGACAAGGTGAACCAGTCCGAACTGGCCAAGGGCACAAAGCTTATCCAGCAGAACTTTGAATTGGATTCAAAGCCCCTCTGCGTAAGCTCTGTAAAGAAGACCGGATTGGACCAACTGTGGCAAGACATTCTTTACGCAATCAATCGCAAGGATGAAGAAGACAGAACTTAAAAACTGGCAACGCCTAACGCCCCTTGGAAAGCTGTTCCACAAACTTGGGCTGTTCCTGCTGAACCGAACGCTGGGTCAGCAGTGTGCTCTGTTTTGGAACGCCATCAAGAGCCTGTTTTCCGAAAGCCGCAGTTTCAAGACGGACTCCCGCAACATCATATTGCAAGCATTCTTTACTGGCGTAGAAATTTTTCCCATCCTGTTTATCGTTGCGACCCTGTTCGGTACCGTCACCATCATCGAGGTGATTACCATGCTGGGCAAGATGGGTTTTGACGACATCGTGGGCAACATGATCGTGGTGGTGATCATCCGCGAGCTGGGACCCATCCTCACGGCGTTCCTTATCGCCGGCCGAAGCGGTTCCTCGCTGACCACTTATATAGGAAGCATGGTGATCAACTCCGAGGTGGATGCCCTGGCGACCATGGGCGTGGACCCGTTGCGATACCTGGTCATGCCCGGGCTCTTCGGCGGATGTATCGCCCTGTTCTTCATGAACATCATCTTCAGCACCTCGGCCATCTGTTGCGGTTTCCTAGTCACGAAGGGAATCATCCTCGTTACGGGAAACATCATCAACATTCAGCTGACCTGGTCCTACCTGAGTACAGAAATTCTAAAGGCGCTAAGCCTCACCGACTTTATCTTTATCGCCCTCAAGCCCCTGGTCTTTGGCGCCATCATCACCACAAACGCCTGCTACCAGGCACTGAACATTCCCCGTGATGTCCGCCAGGTTCCCAAGGCCACATCCCGCTCCGTTATTAAGTCATTCCTGTATGTGGTGTGCGCCGACGTGGTTCTCTCTATCTTCTACTTCGTTGACTACATGAACAACATCTCCCAGATTATCTAATGCTAGACGAAGCCCTAAGAATTGAAAATGTACACCTGGCCTACGCCGACCTGGCCGGTACCATGTTCTCAAAGCCCAAGGCTCTGGGGTTCTTTAGGCACGTCGAGGAAGACGAGCAGAAGGAGCTGATGTACAACGTCAACTTGACGGTGGTACGTGGCGAGACCCTCTGCATTGGCGGCGGTTCCGGCCAGGGCAAGAGCGCCTTGCTGCGAATTATCGCGGGCCTTGTGCGCCCCACCAAGGGAAACATCTACTATTTCGGCGAGTACATTCCGCCAGAACGTCTTTCCGCATTGGAAGTGGCTAAGCGTCAAGTGGGTCTGGTGTTCCAAAACGGCGCATTGATTTCGAACCTGCGCGTCCGTGACAACATCGCCATGCCGCTGCGCTACCATAAGATGGGCTCCCCCGAAGAAATCATGGAAAAGGTCAACATGGCCATGGACCTGATGCGCGTCCGTGAATTTGCGGATATGTTCCCCCACATGCTCAGCGTGGGTATGCAGAAGCGCGTAGCCATTGCACGTTCCTGGGCCATGGACCCTAAGCTGCTGCTGATGGACGAACCTACCGCAGGCCTTGACAACTACAACCGACGCAATCTGCTACCTCTGATCGACAATATGCGAAAGCTGTTCAAGACCACCATCATCATCGTAACCCACGACTTGTTGATGTCGAAGGAACTGAATTGCAACATTTGCTTCTTGCACCGAAAGACTCTCACCGAGCCCAAGTCCTTTGACTACTGGCTGAATTCCAACAGCGAAATTTCCCGCGAACTCTTCCGCGACTTTACCGCGAACCAGTCGCCGAATTTCTAAAGCCACCCCTATCCCGCCCCCTCATCATTTATCACTTATCATTCATCCTTCACTATTCACTGTTCACTATCCACCATGTTCCTCCCCCTACCTGACGATTTTCATGCCCATTTGCGCCAGGGCGAATTGATGCCCGGCTACGTCCGCGACCTGGTGGCACAATTTGGCCGTGCCATCATCATGCCCAATACCATTCCCGCCATGACCAGTGCCAAGGCCATTGCGGAATATAAAGCGCAAATTCTGGACGCCGCAAAAAGTGTACGCCCGGACTTTGAACCCCTCATGACATTCAAGCTGAATCCGAATTACACGGAGCAGGATCTCAAGGACATGATGGCGGTCGGCGTGGTGGCGGCCAAGTACTACCCCGCAGGAGTCACCACAAACAGCGCCGACGGCATCAGCGATTTTGAAGCGGTATTCCCCGTAGTTGCCACGATGGAAAAGTTGGGTTTGGTTCTTTGCGTTCATGGCGAAGAACCGGGCGAATTCTGCCTAGACCGCGAACCCGCATTCATCAAGCGCGTAGAAACCCTTGCAGAAAAGTTCCCCAGGCTGAAGATTGTATTTGAGCACCTGAGCAGCGCAAAGTCTGTGGAGGCGGTAAAGCGTCTTCCCGCAAACGTGGCAGCCACATTTACAGTGCACCACCTGATGATGACCTTGGACGATGTGGTTGGGGACGCCCTCCGGCCGCACCACTTCTGCAAGCCCCTGCCCAAGCGGCCGGAAGACCGTGCCGCAATCCGCGAAGCCGCCTTCAGCGGCAACCCCAAGTTTTTCCTCGGCACGGACTCTGCCCCGCACCAGCAGGGCAAAAAGGAATGCCCGTGCGGGGCAGCGGGCGTCTACAGCGCTCCCGTCGCATTGCCGCTCCTGATGCAGGAATTTGAACGTGCAAACGCCTTGGACAAGCTCCCCGACTTCATCGCAGGTTTCGGCGCCGACTTCTACGGAATTCCCCGCACTACAAAGCAAATCGAAGTGGTGAAGGAAAGCTGGACTGTGCCCGAGGTCGTTAACGGCGTAGTGCCCCTGGCTGCAGGTCAAACCCTAGACTGGAAGATTAAGTAAGCATGGCCTTTATCCGAGCAATTCTTTACTACCTGACCATTGCCGTATCGCTGATCGTGATTGGCGTGCCCTACATGCTGTTCCGCGGCGGAATCTTTGGACAGTGGATGGAATGCACCCGCGTGTGCATCACCTTCTTCCACGTGGTCTTTAAGATTTTTGGCATCAAGCTGAATGTTGTCGGCAAGGAAAACATTCCCGAAGGCAGCGACTACGTTCTCATAGCCAACCACCAGAGTTTCCTGGATATCAACGTGCTGTGGCCGGCCATCGCCATCACCTCCTTCATTGCCAAGGGTGAGCTTTGGAACATCCCCGTTTTCGGCTGGGTGCTGACCCACATCGGCTGCATTCCCGTAGACCACAAGGACCCTCGCAAGAACGCTGGCATGGGTAAGCTGGTGAAGAAGCGTCTTGAAGACGGCTACACCATCACCATTTTCCCCGAAGGCCACCGCAGCGCCGACGGTCACATGCTCAAGTTCCAGAACGGCATCTTCCGCATGGCCAAGGAACACCACTTTAGGCTCTTGCCAGTGACCCTCGTGGGCACCGGTGATCGCCTTTCCAAGACCAAGTTCTCCCTTGTACCTGGCGAGGTCAAGATCGTGATTCACCCGGTTATCAATCCCGAGGATTACGCCGACAAGGAAATGGGCGTGCTGCGCGATGAAGTGCACGATTTGATTGAATCGGCACTACCGTATAAAAACCGCTCGAACTAAGCTCGCGCAAGCGCTTACCATCGGTTCTCGCTCTCGCAACCGCCTCGGATTGATATCCGAGGCTTTGTTGCTCACGTAAAAACCGCTCGAACTAAGCTTGTACAAGTACTTACCACCGGTTCTCGCTCCGTTCCTTAACGAAGCGATTTTTATTCCATCTTGGAATAAAAAATTTGGGTTTTCCGCAAAAAAATGCACTTTGGGCTTTAACATTATATATGTTATTATACGATAATGTTTAAAACGGGATAAGCCCCGTGTTTCTAGAATTTTGAGGAGGCTGAATATGGCTCAGCAATTACCTACCGAAGAACAGATTGTTGCACTTCTGCGCGAAGAACCTCTTGTTGGCAGCAAAATCCGCGCTGCATTTGGTTTACCCAAGAAACAGAAGATGGCATTCAAGCAGTTGCTCGCCGACATGGTGGAGCAGGGTATTTTGAAACGTACCAGTCATAAGGAATACCAGATTGGCGATGGCGAACCTCTTGAAGAAAAACGCGAAAAACGTCTGAAGAAAGTGGCTGAAGCCAGCGATGGTGATAACCGCCGCCCCGGAGCCCGCAGCCGCCGCCAGACCGAAGACAAGAGCACCCGCGTCCGTCGTGGCGTTCTCCACCAGGTTGGCGAAGAGGACTGGATCGTCACCGAACTTGAAACCGAAAAAGAATTTGAGATGTGCCACCGCCGTCAGGCTCCGGGCAAGGAAGGCGAAGTCATCAGCTTCACCCTGTATCCGCACCCACGTCTCAAGCATAGCTACCTGGCCAAGGTGGATCACTCCGCTGATCTCATCAGCATGACCTGGAAGGAAATCACCCAGAAGTTCATGGAAGAAGCAAACCTTCCCAAGGGCTTCAGCAAGGAAATCCAGGAATACGTTGCAAAGCTCAAGGCTCCCATCGCCAAGGATTTCAAGGGCCGCGTAGACTATCGCAAGACAACCATCCTCTGCATCGACCCGGAAGGTGCCATGGACCATGACGACGCCATCTCCGTGGAAAAGACTGCAACCGGCTACAAGCTGGGCGTACACATTGCAGACGTAAGCTACTATGTCCCCGAGGGAAGCGCTCTCGACGAAGAGGCCCTGGAACGCAGCTACACCCAGTACCTGCCCTGGACCGCCGTGCCCATGATCCCCGACGAACTTTCCAGCGACATCTGCTCCTTGCACGAAGACGTAGACCGCTGCGCCCATACCTGCATGATCGAGCTGGACAAGGATGCAAACGTCCTTAGCTGGGATTTCCATCGCAGTATCGTCCGCATTACCCGTTCCCTCACCTACCAGCAGGCAAAGGCACTCTGGGAACAGGGAGACCCGGACCTTGTCGCTCTTGCCGATGTAACCGCCAAGCTTAAGGCCAACCGCACCAAGGACGGCCAGCTGGAATTCAAGTCTACCGAAATGGGATGCCACTTCAACGAAGCTGGCGAACCTACCGACATTTATCCCCGCACCACAGACATCTCCAACTCCTGGGTTGAAGAATGTATGTTGATTGCCAACAACTGCTGCGCCAAGGAACTGAAGAAGCGCGGTCTCCAGGGCATCTACCGTATTCACGAGGCCCCGGATACCAAGGACATCATGGAACTGTACTACATGTACCCCAACCTGTTCCAAGGTTCTCCTGTGATGCTTCGCGAACTGGGCAAGCCCCGCAGTGGCGACACCCACTTGAATCCCACCGCCCTCACGCTTTACGAACACTTGGCGAAGAAGGCCGGTGATGACGAAACTCTCACAAACCGTATCCTTCGTTCCATGCAGAAGGCCCACTACGACTCCAACAGTTTCGGACACTTCGCCCTGAACTGGCAGGATTACAGCCACTTCACTTCTCCCATCCGCCGCTACGCGGACCTGTGGTGCCATCGTGAACTGGCTCGCAAGGGTAAGGAAATTTCTGCGGAACGCAAGGAAAGCGTCATCGATGTTTGCGACCTGATTTCCGCCAACGAAATCAAGAACATGAAGGTGGAACGCCAGGCCATCAAGGTCTGCTCTACCTGGCTCTTGAAGGACCGCATCGGCGATAACTTCGAGGCAACCGTCAACGGTATCGAGGAATGGGGCATCTACCTCTCCATTAGCGATCCCATTGCAGAAGGCCTGTGCCGCTATCGCGATATCGCAGGCGATGACTTCTATGTATTCAACGCCGACCAGGGCCTTGCCTTCGGTAAGCGCAGTGGACGCACCTTCCGTCGTGGCGACAAGGTGATGGCCCAGTTGCTCCGTGTGGACCCGCTCCGCGGCCAGGTGGACTTCTCCATCATCGAGAAGCTTTCTCCCGAGCCCAAGAAGAGCCGCCGTACCCGTCGCGATGTTGACGAAGACGCACGCAACTTCAACGAACGCATGGACCGTGCGGAAGCCGCAGAAGCCATGGGTTACGTAAGCCAGCCCGATGACGATGGTTACGAACCGGCATTCGCTTCCGTCGGTACCCGCGGTCGTAGCCGCAAGGGTCGTCGCGGTTCCGACATGGACGCACCCAGTTTTGAACGCACAGGTCGCGACTCTCGTAGCCGCGGCGGTCGTGGTGGAAAATCTAGCGACACTAAGGGCGGACGCGGTTCCAGCCGAGGCAGTCGCAACGACGAAAGTCGCAGCGAAAAAAAATTTGGCGCAAAGTCTCGCAGAGGTCGCAGGTAATCAATGCCAAGTTCTACGAAAGTCATTCTCTACGCCAGCTACCAAACCGGGGACACCCTCCCCGGCTATGTTCGGTTTGCTCTTAAACATCTGGCAGAGACAGACTTTACCGTTGTACTGCTGACCAACGAGCGGGAACTTTCCGAAGATACCCACACCTTCCTGGCCGAAAACAACATCCGCCTCTTCCTTACGGAGAACCGCGGATTCGACTTTGGCATGTGGCGCCGTTTTCTCAAGGATCTGGCCAATCGCCCCGGTGAGCTCGCCAGCTTCGACCGCATCGAAAGGCTGCTGCTGGTAAACGATTCCATCGTCTATTACCAGAACAAGTTCGCGGAATTCATCCAGCGTGCCGAAAGCAGCACCGCCGATGTGGTGGCCCTGACGCAGAACGACGAGGTGCGCCCCCATCTGCAAAGTTTCTTCATGTACATCAAGCAGGAGGCCCTGGGCGCCTTCTATACCCACCTTCTGGAAACTCCGGAACAGTCCACCTTCTACGATGTGGTGCATCGCCTGGAAATCGGACTCGCCCGCACCTTCGACGAGGCGGAAGTGCAGATGGCGGCCCTCTACCATCCTACCGGCCATGTGATGTTCGCCTACCAGGAGCTCATCGCCCAGGATGCAGGCTTCATCAAGCGCAAGCTTTTACAGAAGCGCTTCGACTTCAAGGAAAAAGTTCACTTTATTCGTCGAGGGGCCTACGGCGCCCTGAACGCCGACTACCATAAGCAAATCATGGACGCAGGCATCGCCCCGGACTTCAAGGAAGAGTGGCTTCCACAGCCTATCGGCAACAGCGTAAAGCAAATTGCCGACAAGCTCTGGGAAAAGCCTTTCGACAAGGTTGGCTGGCCTCTACTGCGTTCCGCCATCAAAGCAAAGTACAAGCTTCTGAGAAAGGAGCTGAAGGGCGAAGAGTACAAATAACCTTCATTCTCTTATGAGTTTGCAAAAAAGCGTGTCGTAAGGCACGTTTTTTTATATCCAAAAATTCGTGTGATTTCCTGTAAATTAGATCATACATTTCTTTTGGAGAAAAGGAATATTACACTTATAGAAGGATAACATGAAAAAAAATCTACAAGACTTTCGCTTTATCTGCGGCAGCAGTCTTGGCAGGAGCACAAGGTGCCATAGCGACAAAGACTATCAGCGTTCTTCCACCACAAAACGACAGTGAGTGACGTTTCTACGCTCCCTTGATCAAGTTGGATGACAAGACCGTCGTGACCACGACTGTCGCAAAGGACAGGTGTGGCTGGTACAACTACACCTTCGAAGACGACAAGGTTCCAAACAAGATCATATTCTTCCCGAAAAACGACAAGGATATGGAATTCGGCCTCGGATTGAATGGGTACACAGACTACAACAACGACCAAAGTCCAATTCCTATTGAATTATCAGCACTTTTCAAAACCACAGGCACGGACTCCCTATTCTTTATTCCTGACGAAGATTCATGGGTGAGTAAATTCGATGACGGCTGGTATGCGTCAGCCCCAGATGCAAAAGGCACTTGCGAATACGCTTCCCCCATAAAAACCTACACAGCTTCCGCAGAAGATTTCCAGAAACTTCAGGAATGCGGAACTTCCTGCTGGACCGACAATGACAAATTCAGCGCCATCCTCGATGCAGACAAGAACACCAGCAGCTGTGACGAGCATCTACAGGTGCTGATACAGTGAACTTCGAATCCCTCGTCGATGGGAAAAACTACAATCTTGAATTATTCTATTGCCAGCAAAGCGAAGAAGGTTCCGTACAGCTCAGCCACAATCTTGATGCGTTTGGTGATGTAACAGAAAGAACTGCCATCAACATTCAACGAACCAGGGATATCCATGATAAGGCTATAGATATATATGACATGTGTTTTTACTACAGCGCGACAAATTCCTGTAGCATTTGTCAATGGCGAAGAAATTCAGAATAAGGAATACTGTGGCGACGGTCTTGCCCAATTGGGTTCTACCGCGGTCCGTTATTTCCTTGTTGACGGAATAAACATCAACACAAGCCAAGCTGAATTGTTGATAAATGGAAAAGTCAATTATGGAGGCATCGATCTGACCAAGCCCTACCAGACAGACAATCAACAAAAAGTTTCTTTCATTGGAACCCGGGAGAAAGACTTTGTTTATTGAAATTAACGATGGTCACAACTCTTACCGAAAGAAAATCACATCCTTCCGCATGACCGGATCTGTCGATATACTTAACAATACCGCAAAGTACGCCTTGGATGAAAACGAAATCAATCCCGCAACCAGACAGACAATCCTCCCAACTGAAATAAAAAATCCTCGACATTTCTGCCGAGGATTTTTTAACGCTTTTCGCAGGTTCTACAAATCGGAACTACTTCACGATTTCCGCTTCCTGCACCTTCTTGCCCTTGACGGTTTTCGGCGCACCTGCGTCCTTGTTGCGACGGATTACCTTGTACTGGATAATGCTCCAGAAGTTGCTGACGATCCAGTAGAGCACAAGGCCAGAGGGCATCACGGCGCTGAAGAGGAACATCATGGCGGGCATCATCCAGATCATCATCTTGGCCTGGGCAGGATCCATGCCGGCGCCACCGCCCATGGTCACCTTGGTCTGGAAGTAGGTGGTGACCACCATGATCCAGGGGAGCAGGGCAAAGCCATCGGGCATGAGGAACGGAATGCTGAAACCGCTGAAGATGACATCGCTGCGGCTAAGGTCGGTGATCCAGAGGAAGGCCGGCATGCCGCGAAGTTCAATGGCGCGGCCCAGCACAAAGAAGAGTCCCATGAAAATCGGCATCTGGAAAAGCATGGGCAGGCAGCCGCCGGTGCAGCTGGCCAGGGGGTTCACACCATTCTTGGAGTAGAGTTCCATGATGGCGGCCTGCTTCTTCTGGGGATCGCTGCGGTACTTCACGTTAATTTCGTCCAGCTGGGGCTTGAGCTTGCTCATGGCGGCAGTGGACTTAAGCTGCTTCACGGTAAACGGAGTGGTAATGCCGCGGACGATGAAGGTCACGAGAATGATGGCAATACCGTAGTTGGGAATCATGGAGTAGAAGAGGTTCAGAAGCTTCAGCAGCAGCTTGCAGATCCATACAAACCAGACGTTGGCGCCGCACCACTTCCAGCCGCTGACGATGATTTCCTCGTAGTTCTGGTCAAGAGCTTCCAGGGCGTTCCATTCCAGGGGCAGCACCATGAGATTGTAGGCCAGGGAATCGGCGCGAAGTTCATCCTTGACAGTGAGCTTGTAGGTGCCGGGGTCCTTTTCGTTATCCATGGACTTCAAGTGCTTTGCGTTGAGGGATGCGCCCACCGGGGAATCGAACTGCATGGTCATGGCCACGTACTTGCGGCGAAGACCTGCCCAGCTCAGCTTGCCCTCGTCAAAGGTCTTTTCGCTGGAAACCATTTCGCGTTCCACGCCATCGTTACCCTTGAACACCACTTCGCTAAAGAAGTAGCTGGCGCCACCGAAGCTCTTGCCCTGGGGAATCATTTCGGTTTCCTTCATGCCGCCCTTCCAGCTGAGCTCGTAGTCGTTGACGCGGAAGCCTACCATCTTGTTCACCTGGCGAACTGCAGCGCCATCCTTGGTGAAGCCGTAGCTACGAACGACCTGGTTGCCGTTGGCATCCTTGAACACGAACTCGACTGTGGCTTCGCTTTCCACCTTGATGTTTGCGGGGGCATCGCCTGCGTCAAAGAGGACTTCGCTAAGGTCTGCCGCACCCAGCTTAAGGTCCAATGCGCCAAGAGTCGTATCCTGGATGAGTTCCGGGAAGTTGCCTGCGCTGTCGGGCAGTGCCTTGACGATTACGCTCTGGACCTTTGCACCCTTGTTGGTGAGGGTCATGATGAACTTGTCGGTTTCCACCGTCACGGTGCGGGGCTCGATGACCTTGGCAGGAGCTTCGACCTTGGCGGAATCCTTTGCGGAACTGTCGGCCGGTGCAGCAGCGTTTGCGGCGACTTCCGCAACGGCGGCAGAAGCGGGTTCACCACCGAGAACCGGTGCGGCTCTCAGTTCGGTATTGCCGGTAACCGGCAGCACCAGGGAACTGTTGGGGGCCTGTTCTGCCTGGAGGGCAGCCACGGAGTCCGCAGCAGCTTTCTGGGCGGCCTTGGCGGCGGCGGCAGCTTCCTGATTGGCCGAAGAGGTGGCGAACCACCAGATCATGATGACTACGATGAGGACGGAGCCAATGACGGTATTCTTGTTCATGTGTTTTCCTTTTTAGGGGGCACTGGGTCGTAGCCACCCTTGCAAAACGGGTTGCACCTTAAAATTCTAAAAACCGCAAGATAGAAACCTTTGAAGATTCCGTGGACGCGGATGGCCTCAATCGCATACTGAGAGCAGGTTGGCTGAAAGCGACAGACGCCGTGGAAGAAGTACGGGTGGATGATCTGGTACAGGCGAATGGGAGCGATAAGGGCGCTCCTGGCAAACTGTCTAGCCCTGTCCAGCTTCGTCATGGATCCAGTCCATCTTCTTGAAGATCTTGTGGGCGGTTTCGCGGAAGCGTTCCGGCGTCACCTCGTCGGCCTTGTCGCTCACGATGATCATGGCCCATACGGGCTTCTGTATGTTTGGCACCATATTATAAAACAGGGGCCGCAGTAGACGTCGGCACCTGTTACGGTATACGGCATTGCCGTTTTTCTTTTTCGCCAAAAAACAGAAACGACAAAAACCGTCCGGACTGTCAATCCACCTCATCGAGAATGATGAACCGCGGACGTACTTTCCCTGGACGGCAACTTGCCGGTAAGCGGGCTGGTTGGGCAGCCTATAAGAACGTAGACTGGCCACGAGCCAATTCCCAGATTACTTCTTGTAGATGGTGTCGCTGACGGTCAGACGCTTGCGACCCTTAGCGCGGCGACGGCTAAGAACTGCACGACCCCAACGGTCTTCCATACGGGTGCGGAAACCATGCTTGTTAGCGCGCTTACGATTATGAGGCTGGAATGTTCTTTTCATTGTAGTAACCTTTATTAAAAGTCAATTAAAAGTCAAATTTTTGAAATCCAAACTTAGAAAAAAATCCTGATAAATCAAGGGGTTAGCTCCACCGAAAAGCAATTTTTACGGCCACCACAAGGCACTCACCAAGAACCATTTCAATTTATCAACATTCTATCAACAAGTTTAATTTTCCACCATGCCGAGAATCTGGTTCTTGCCCTGGGATTTGGACTGGCGCATCAGCTCCTCCACCTTGCCAAGGAGCTGTCTATGGTCGCGGAACATACGGTTCCCGCAGGCGGCAAAACCGCCGCTGACCGTCACCTGCACATGGGGGAAGTCTTCCCAGCGCATCTGGATAACGCCCTTGCGGATCTTTTCGACCCTGGCATAAGCCTCCACCTCGGAGCTTGCGCCGATGACACAGACAAAGGAGTCCCCGTCAAAGCGGCCTACGCACTCCTTTGCAGAAACATCGATGTCGCTGCTCAGCAGATGGGCGATGGACATGATCACCTGGTCGCCAAAGACATGCCCGCAGGAGTCGTTGACTCGCTTAAGGTTGTCGATGTTCACCATCAGCAGGTAGAAATCCTTACGGCGAAGCCAAATCACATTTTCGAGGTAGGACCCCACGTAGCGCCTGTTGTAGACCTCCGTCAAGGAGTCCCTGGAAGAAAGGTAGTCCATACGGGCCAGCAGCTTCGAGTTCTTCTGGCGTTCCTGATCGTAGGCCCTCATGGCGAGCGCCGCGATGACGAACACCGTAAAGCCCGTCAGTACCAGGGTAACCAGGATATCCAGGTAGGACTCGTCACGGCCCAGTTCGGCAAAAATCAGTTCCGGACGAATCCAGGTGGTAATGAAAAGACCCGCCTGAATCAGAAGAGAGGCCAAAAACGCAATCACCTTGGCCCAGGAGCGACCGGCAAAGGCCAGCAACATGAGGGAGGCGACAAAGTACAGGGGCATGCCGCTGGTGATGCCGCCACAGAACAGAAACAGCATGGGCAGCATAAAGCAGCTGAGCATGCAGCACATCACTAGGTAGCACTGGTTGTAGAGGGACGTCTTTACGGCGAAGCCCGCGACGGCAAGGCACATTACGGCGCAACCCACGCTACACAGGGAGGCGGCCAAGTTCATCCCCTCGTAAACGGTAAACAAGGCAGAGAAGGAGGCGGTAAAGGTTACCACCACCAAGATTGACCAGAAGAGCTTACGCTCCAATGAGTCCTGCTTTCCCCAAAAACTTTTCAAAGCCATCATCAAACCCCCGTTTGATATCATTTAATATAACTTGTTTTTAATGCCGGGTAGTCTACTCCGCTCGTTTTTATAGCTTATTTTTTATTGACAAATGTCTAAATAACTATATTTTCTGCAAACCGATATTTTTCGGGGATTTTTTATTGGCAGGTAGAAAATGGAACTCACACCGTTGGACATTCGCAACCAGACATTCCACAAGAAGAACTTTGGCGGCATCGACTCCGAAGAGGTCAAGGCCTTCTTGGAGACCGCGGCTAACGCATTCGAGCAGATGTCCCGCGACCGCACCGACCTTACGGAACGCCTGAAGGTGGCCGAGGAACGCGTGAACTACTACCGCCAAATCGAAAAGACCATCCAGGATGCCGTGGTGACCATGCAGCGCACCGTCGACGACGTGAAGGCCACCGCAGAAAAAGAGGCGGAAATCATCGTAGCCGAGGCCAAGGCCCGTGCCGTTCGCGAGGTGGAAAGCACCAAGCGCGAAGCCGAGGAACTGCGCATGGAAATCGAGCAGCTCAAGCAGCTGCGCGCCAACTACTTTATCCGCTGCCGCGCCCTGATCCGCGGCCAGGAAGACCTGCTTTCTGCCATGGAAAACGACCAGAAGGAACTGGAGGCCCTGGAGCAGCAGCCCAAGCGCCAGATGCCGCCCATGGGCAACGTCCTGGCGTAGCGACAGTCAATGATCAGTGATTAACGATGAACGATTAGTGATAAGTGGTGAGTGGCTGGTCAGGTAATTCATGAGAATCAACATCAAGGTACACGCCCGTAGCAAGCGCGAAAGCGTTACGCCCCAGCCCGACGGCAGCTACAAGGTAGAGGTGAAGGCCCCTCCCGTGGAAGGCGCCGCCAACGAGGCCATCTGCGAACTGCTGGCGGACTACTTCAAGGTTCACAAGCGCGACGTCCGCGTGGTCATCGGCAGAACCAACAACAAGAAGGTCGTGGAGATCGACGGAATGTAGCTCACCTTTGCCTCGGCGAAGTAACCATCATCTGATTACGGGATTTTTTTCGATTTCTCGCTAAGCGACCGTTTAAGTCAAAGACGGTCGCCTTTTCTTTTTCAACATTCTCGGAGCTTTCATTTTTCTCGGAGCCCAGGCGAGGCGAAACGGCGGAGCCGCGCAAGGCCAGAACCTTGTCCGAAAGGATAAAGTCGCCGATATAGTTGGAACCCGTTGCGGAATCATACTGGGCGGCGGGATTTCCGAAGCGAACCGCCTGGTAATTCTTATCTGTAACAAGGTCGGCATTTTTGGAAATGCGCAGATAGACGCTCCATTTACCCTGGGGCAAATCCTCGGGGAGCGCGGCCTTTACCGAAACCTCGTGAAGACCCGATCCGAATACGGCGCGATCCATGATCCTTACAGAACCGTTAAGGGAGTTGATATCGGAAGCGGACATGTCGGCACCGGAGGTTTCCTTAAGGGAAACCTCACGAGAAAGCAGGTCCCAGGGATCAAAGGACTGGGAAGGTGAAATTTCTCGAATCTCGCCAGAGGCGTTCTTAAGCACCAGGGACACCTTGCGATGCTGAGTCATGTTGCCGAAGCCTACATTTTCTATGGCGAGCTTCGCTGCAAACATTCCGCCGACACCTACGGAATCTGGCAGCTGGGACTTGCGCAAGATGTAGCGGTAGCCCAGATGATTGCGCACGTAGACAAAGCCATTCTGGCCTACATATTCCGAATCGTGCGCCCCGTCGAAGGTGGAGTCCACCCAGGCGTCGATAGTCGCCTTGTGATGGTAACGGTTCAAGTAACTCGTATGCGTGCGAAAGCCTTCGTAGGAAAGGTAACGGGGAGAGTTGATGGCTCCGCGGGACTCGTTGGAATTGTACACCAGTTCGCCTCCGTAGGGCGTATGGAGTCCGTAAACCTCTAGCCAACGGGTCATCATTTCTCGAGTCATGCGACCAGGATCCCCGTAGCCCACAGTTCCCATGTCTCCGCTGTTGCCCAGGTAACCGTCGTTGTACAAGCCAACTCGGTAAATGTCGGCTCCTTTTGCGGCGACCGCTTCGTCGGCCTTTTCCGAGCCCACGACAAAGTCCGTAAAACTTGTCCAGCCCAGTTCGTTACGAGTCTGGAGCCCTGCCCAAGCCGCTACAATGTCTGGGCGACGGGGACCGGTCTTGATTTCCTCGGAGGAACTTTCCAGCAGGGTCTGCATAGCTTCGGCGATGACCTCGTTGGTGCCCATGTTGCTGCCGTTCATTTCTCCCCAGCGTCCGTAGAGGCCAAGCTCCACATAGACGATCACATCGGAGTACTTTGAATAAAGTGGTCCTACCTGGCGAAGGTGCTCCAGGATCTGTTCCTGGGAAGGCTCCGCATTGGAATGTCCATCGTACCAGCCATCGTATGCCAGACGTACAATGAGACTGCGGTTGGCATCGCGCGCCTCCTGAAAATATTCTTCCAGAACTGCCAGCGCCTCCGGGGTCAACGGCTGACTTTTACACTGCGTCGTAGCGGCGTACTGTCTGCAAGAATCAGCAACGGCAGCATCCTTGTGTCGCGAAGTTTCGCATTTGGAATCCAGGGCGAAGCAGCCATTTTCCGAAAAGCGCGAAATATCAATTCGCATCTGGAAAAGATTACCCCAGCTGGACCAGCGCTTGCTTCCATCCCAGGTTTTTCCGTCGGGCATCAGCCGCAAAACTCTAGCGTCGTAAAAACCGCACTCCGGATTGGCCAGAGAATCCAGGGAATCGGAATAATCCAGGTCCTGCGTTACCAGGTTCGCGGCAAATGGTGAAGCAACCCACACCAGGACAACAAATAGGATGGTAAAAATTCTCAACGCCATAACATTAATATACATTCAAAACAACTTCTCCGCAAAAGGATGTTGATGATAGCCTCCATTCGAAACTAAATTTTAAAGTTGAACCTCTCGGCTCTTTTACTCTGTACCCTGCTTATCGGCGGCGCTGGAATTTACGGTCTAAACAGTTCATCGAGCAATACGTCAAGACGCAAAGATACATGGCCCTGGAGAACATCGACAGGCTGATGGAGCTTTTGAAGGAGCGCATGGCAGAAAACGAAACAAGCGCGCCGACGAAGCCATGTACAAAAACAAGAAAGAAATGTAAGCCGAAAGAGACCGGTAAATTTAAAGACAGACCGCCACCTTGATGACACCATCCAGCTTGTTTTCGAAAATGCGGTAGGCTTCCTCAATATCCTTCAGCGAAAACCTGTGGGTAATCAGCGGAGTAGTGTCGATTTTCCCTTGCTCAATGAGAGAAAGGATTTCGGCGCAGTCGCAACCGTCAACGCCGCCGGTCTTGAATGTAAGATTCTTGCCGTACATTTCCGGCAGCGGTAAAACCATAGGCTTGTCGTAAAGGGCCACCACCGTCACGATGGCGTTGGGCCTTGCGTTTTCCCAAGCCATGCGGAAAGTCTCTTCGGTGCCAGCCACTTCCAGCACAACGTCGGCACCGCCATGGGCACTTCCACTTTGCACCACCGCGCCACATTCCTCCGGCGTAGTCACAATCACCTGGGGATAATGTTTGCGCACAAATTCACGGCGGGCTTCGTCCTTTTCGCAGACGATAATCTTTTGAGGATTCTTCAGTATCACGCAAAGCAGCGTGCAAATGCCCGTGGGGCCAGCGCCAATAATCAGCACAGTATCGTCAGTCTTGATTTCAGAAATGCGGGCGGCCCAGGAACCGGTAGCCAGCACGTCGCCTACAAAAAGAGCCTGCTCGTCGCTGACGGAATCAGGAATCTTGTTCAGGCCCTGATCTGCAAAAGGAACCCGCACAAATTCCGTCTGACCGCCATCAATGCGGCAGCCCAAAGCCCAGCCGCCATTCTTGTCGGTACAATTGTTCACGAAACCATTCTTGCAGAAAAAACATTCCCCGCAGAAAGTTTCCACATTCACCGTCACGCGGTCGCCAGCCTTCACGTTCTTCACATCGGCACCGACGGATTCCACAACGCCCACCATCTCGTGGCCTACGGTAATTCCCGGCACCGCCCGGGGCACAGAACCATGCTTGATATGCAAGTCACTGGTGCAGATGCTCCCCATGGTCACACGGACAATGGCATCCCTCGGCCCCTGCAACTCAGGCTTCGGCTTTTCTACCAGTTCAAACTTCTTGTGTTCTTTATAAACGTAGGCTTTCATAATCAAAACTCAAAATACCACATTTCCACAGCGGTTCGTATTTACTCATGCTGGGAAATATATCAAAGATTGCAGGGCAAAAATTCTACCACTGTTCGTTGTGGATAAAATCAGGGCGCCACTTGTCCAGCGGCTTGGCGGGCTTTTCAGGGTACCCAATGGCGAGAGTCGCCAGGGGAACAATGTTTTCAGGAAGTTTCAGCAGATTCTTCAGGAATTCAACACGCTCCATGGTAGGATACACGCCCAGGCAAACGCCCCCGAGGCCAATACCGTGGGCTGCCAGCAGAATGTTTTCCGCAGCGGCTGCCGCGTCAAAAATCCAGTAGTCCTTATTGCCTTCGATGGTGGCATCCATATCGCCGCAAACGACGATGGCCACGTTGGCACGAGCCACAGGATCCGCGTACTTCACCGTTTCTGCATAAGTCTTTTTCGTTTCGGGATTACGCACCACCACAAAACGCCAAGGCTGTTTATTGCAAGCGGAAGGTGCCGCCATTCCTGCACGAAGAATCGTTTCAATCTGCTCGTCGGTCACATTCTGATCTGTGAAAAAGCGGACAGATGCGCGGGTATGAATTGCATTTAAAAGAGACATAGATTCCAGCATAAAAACTCCTACTTTCCCAAAGCCTTCTGAATAGCCGGTTCCAAATCCTTGCCGGTAACCGCAGGTTCAAAACGGCCCAGCACTTCACCCTCGGCACTTACCAGGAACTTAGTAAAGTTCCAGCGGATATCTTTATCCCCGGTGGACTGTTTGTTGGCCTTGGACGCCATGATGGTCACCAGACTCATTAGCGGATGCTTCAGGCTGAATTTCTTCACGCCAGTCTGAGCCTTAAGCCACTGGTAAAGAGGAATGGCATTTTCGCCGTTCACATCAATCTTCTGGAAACGGGGGAACTTGGTGCTAAAACGCAAAGTGCAGAATTCCTGAATTTCCTCGTCGGATCCGGGCGCCTGACCGCCAAACTGATTGCAGGGAAAGTCCAGAATTTCCAAACCCTGCGGGCCATACTTATCGTAAAGTTCATCCAGGTCGTTATACTGGGGCGTAAACCCGCACTTGGTGGCCGTATTCACAATCAGCAGCACCTTGCCCCTGAACTGAAAAAGGGAGACATCTTCACCCTTGTTATTCTTCACCGTAAATTGATAAATATCCTGGGACATAAGAACTCCTGTGATAAGGCGACCCATTTTGTTTATGTACAATATACAAATTATATCGCACACGATACAATATCAAAAATAAAAACAAAACCATTTTCATTATTATGCAAGATATTCCATTTGCAAGCGCACTAAAATTCCATCTTTTATATATATTTTCCGAAAAAAAGGGAGTTTCTATGCGTAAAGATCTTGGCGTCAAGCCTTATTTGTATCCCCAGCCTGTGCTGGTTATCGGAACCTACAACGAAGATGGTTCCGCAAACGCCATGGTAGCCGCCTGGGGCAGCGTCAGTGACATGAACCAGATTGCCATCTACGTGGCCAATAGCCACAAAACCATGGACAATATCAAGGCTCGCAAGTTCTTTACCATTAGTATGGCTACCGAAAAAGACATTAAGGCAATCGATTACCTGGGAATCGCCAGCGGTCACAAAGTTGCAGATAAATTCGCCAAATCCGGTCTCACCGCCGTCAAAAGCGAACATGTGGACGCCCCGCTCATCGTAGAACTCCCCCTAACTCTGGAATGCAAGCTCATAAGCTACGCCGAGGAACCCGAACTTTTGCTAGGTGAAATCGTCAACGTCACCGCCGACGAATCCATCCTAGATGAAAACGGTAAAGTGGACGTAAAAAAGCTGAACCCCATCTGCTACGATACAGCCAATCACGGTTACTACTCCATTGGAGACCGCATCGGCAACGCCTTCAGCGACGGAAAATCTATTTAATTCTGCGCCATTGGTGGCGGAGTATAAATCCACTTATTTCCATCGCAGAAGAACTCGCAACCATTTTCGCTTTTGTTATAACCGTCTTCAATTTTGCAGGCGGAGCCTTCCACCTGGAGACCATCAACGACTAGGGCTTTGCACCTTGTCTGTTCAGACGACACACTCGATGTTCCGCAATCCATGTCGCCTACGCAAGCGCCTGGCCTGTAGCCAATAATTTTCCACTTTCCATTTTTGCATTCGTACTCGTACATTTCATCGTAACGAGTGTCACCTTCCTGATCAATGCATTCTCCGCCACGCCATTCGCTGGAGCTGCTAGATCCTTCCTCGATCATGGCCGAGGACAGGCTTTCGGGGTCGAGGATGACGCTGGAAGAGGATGAGTTCGGGTTGATAATCGGCTTTGCGCAGTTTGTATATTGCCAGTGGGTTCCGTCACAAATCATGACGCTGCCGCCATTACAACTGTAAGCCTCCATGCCCTTCTGTTCTTCAAAGCAATCCATAGGATGGCAACCGATGGCATCGCAAGTTACACCTTCAAATTCCGTGTCAATGCACTTCTCTGTGTAAGCGGCCGTTCCGCAGGAAGGAATGATTACGCTGGAGGAACTACCTAGCTCAGGAATGAAAATCATGCTACTGCTAGATGAATTCATCAGCACACTTGAAGAAGAGATATCGCTTTGGATACCACTTGAGGAGCTGCGGGAGTCCTGCGCAACATCCACAGAAGAAGAGGAATCCGCAACATCTTCAATCGGTGCTGAAGTCGGCGCACTGGAAGAATCGTCTCCGCAAGCCACAAGGGCGTTAACCGTCAGGGCCGCAAAAAGCCCCAACACAAATTTTGATTTTTTCATGATTTATTCCTTTATCTCAATAAATTTTCATTCACCCATTCCGACGAAACATCAATGGAATTTGCGGGTCTGCATTCCATGGTGAAAATTTCATCCGGTTCTATATACTCAATCTTGGGATTACTGGATAATTCTCCGCAGTAACGGAACAGAATTCCAAACACTCTATCTTTATTAGTGCTTTCGCAGGTGTGTGAACGAAGTGCAATTACAGTCAACTTACCGCCTTCAATATTCGCTAGCACAAATCCCGTTTCCGGAGAGTAGCCATCATCCATACCAACAGGAGAAATGTTCAGCAAGTAGAACGGACAATATTCATCAACGCTTGGTGTCTTCGAAAGAAGATCTATTGTTTTCGAGAACATCATTTCCACATGAGACATATCCATGTCTTTATGCAAACCCGGCGTAGTCAATTCGTAATAGACAGGAGCCGCATCTTCACAATCATCCGACGCTCCGCCACACTGCTTTTCATAAACCATGTGATAAGCAAGGACCTTGTCATCAAATTTCGTGTTGACATCGTTGACGTACTGCTTAACGAAATTATCAAGAGTCTTCGGCTCTACGCCATTGCTCGGCGGAACAACTGCCGGATGGTCATCGCTTTCAGAACCCGGAGGCGTAACAGAACTGCTAGATTCCTCGTCATCGCTCGGAACGACACTAGAAGAGGAGTTCGAATCAATGTTTGAAGAGGAACTCAAGATGACAGAAGAAACATCTTCAACGGCAATCTGGTTCGGTTCTTCTGCGGTTCCCGCGACGGAACTGCTGTCGGAGCAAGCACAGAACAAACCCGCAGACAATCCGATGAAACTAGCCACGGACAAAATGAATTTACTTTTCATCATCATTCTCCTTCGCGTTCTTTGTCAGCGGGAACAATTGCAGATTCAGGCGATAAACCTGATCGATATTTTCATCTTCAGCAGCGATGGCAATAATCTTGCGGCGGCATTCATCCAATTCCTTAACGATCCGCTCGTAAGAATTTTTGGAAACGCCCATGGTGACGCCAGTAAAGTTTCGTTCTTCCTTCGGCAAGTCCAGCGAGTTTGCCGCAAGGCAGGCCATCTTGTAATGCATGCCGCGAATGGCCAGGCGCGTCGCTTCCGGTGAACCCGTAATGGATTTTTCCGCCTGTTCAAAAGTATTGTCCGACTTCTTTTTCAGAAAACCACTCTTCGTGAGAAACGCAAGAGTTTCCCGCACTTCTTCCGCAGAAACTTTCGGCAAACATTTCTTCGCCATTTCTCCAGGCGTCGCCCCCGGCATCATGGGAGCAAGTTCGCGAAGCACCGGATTTTTCCAGCTTTCATAAAAGTCAAACAAATCGTTTTCTATAACGCGAACCTTATGCTCCTTGGCAATAGCAAGCATTTCCGCAAGCGCCACATTCTTCTTCGCGTCGGAGGATTCCTGACCAAACTTCACCATGGCCCTAAAGTAATCCATCTCGAAACCCACAAGCCCCATGGCCTCGCCCGCGCGCTCCACACCGATTCGACTCAGTTTGCTCTTTCCGTCGCACACCACCTTCATGTAGGACGACGACGAAAATCCAGCCTTCTTGGAGAACTCACGCCAGGTAAACCCATGGCGCAATTTCTGCTCTTCATAGAAGTCCAGCATGAACTTTCGAAAATCGGTGTATTCAACGATAGGTTTCATTGCCTAAAAATATAGGCTTATGCAACGAACTTTCAAACCATTCTATGCAACAAAAATTTGATTTTTAAACTAAAATTGCAATTTTTATAGAAATTTTTTTAGAAAATTCTTTCATATACAACAATCTGTTGCATATAGCATTTCCGTTTTAAAACAGATTTCGTCCCTTGAAAAAAAAACACGAAAATACGCACTTAACGATGTAATTTCAGCAAAAACTTCAAAATATATAGCCTTAACTGCCATTTAACGCAATTATTCGAGGAATATTTTGAAACGAAGGAGTTCAAGAAATCGCCCGTAAGCGCAGGTTTGTACAGGGAGCCATTGCTGAAAACCGTTTCCGTATTCAATACCATTCAAACCTACATCATCAACAACTTCGGTTCGACAACCAGTCTAACAAACATTCTGAACGACCTGCGCAAAGCAGGGAGTAACATCACTCGCGAAACGCTGAACCGTTACATACAAATTTTATTAGACGCAAAGATTCTCTACAAGTGCAGCCGATTTGACTTGAAATCACGCAAGTCCATTGCGGGCGAACAGAAATACTACCTATCAGATTTAGGTTTCTATTTTGCCACAAACACAGACAACAGGATCAATTACGGACCCGTTCTAGAAAACATCATCTATCTATACGCAAGGTCAAAAGATTACTCCGTGAGTGTGGGCAGAATCGGGAAACTTGAATGCGACTTTATCATGAGAAATCAGGAATCTCAGTACAGTTATGTTCAAGTCGCAATGACAATCATGAACAGTTTGGATACGGAAAATCGCGAATACAAGCCCTTGGAAAGTATCCGCGATAACTACCCCAAATATGTCATGACGCGAAATGACATCATCCAAAACCGCAATGGAATTATCCACACAAATATCGGCGGCTTTATAAAAGAACACAAGATGTTCATTTAAAGCACCCCATTAAACAACAGTCCAAGCACAATGATGCTCAGGGCTACGGTGCCAAAGAAAATCAGCAAGAGTTTTATGGACATGACTTTTTTTAGCATCATGGCTTCGGGTAACGAGAGTCCCACAACAGCCATCATGAACGAAAGCGCGGTTCCAATAGCAACGCCTTTGGACACAAGCACTTCGATAATCGGCACGACGCCAGCCGCATTGGAGTACATGGGGACCGCAAGGATTACGGCGAGGGGAACAGCATACCAGTGGTCTGCGGAAAGGTAATTTTCAAAGAATCCTGTAGGAATGTAGCCGTGCATGGCGGCACCGATTCCAATGCCGACGATCACGTAGATGATGACTCCGCGAACGATTCCGAGGGAGCCGCGGGCGATACCGGGCAGGCGTTTTACAAAGGAACGTTTTTCGATTTCATCGGCTTCGTCGCTGGTCACGTTTGCTGCTGCTTCCTGAATCTGGCGCACCCAATCGCTAAGCAGCCTTTCTAGCTTAAAGCGGCCTAGGGCTGCACCAAGGAGCGTTCCAAGCATTATGCCGCAGACCACATAAATCACGGTCACCTTCCAGCCAAAGGTTGCCGCAAGCATGGCTACCGCAACCTCGTTGACCAAGGGCGACGTAATCAAAAATGCAAATGTCACGCCCAGGGGAATTCCGCCTTTTACAAAGCCGATGAACAGCGGGATGCTGGAGCAGGAGCAGAAGGGCGTCACCGCGCCAAAGGTTGCCGCAAGCAAATACTGCAATCCAAAAAGTTTATGGCTGTTCAAAAAATTCCGAAGGCGTTCCACCGGAAAATAATCGTTCACAATCCCCATCAAGAAGCTGATGACAAAAAGCAACAGCACAATCTTGATGGAGTCGTAAACAAAGAAGTTCAGCGCAGCGCCCAAACGAGACGCAGCATCCAAACCACACACGCTATAGATAAACCAATCGGCAAACTGTTGAATCATTTTTCACCTCATGCTCTTACGCCTTGCGTTTTTTGATTTTCGTCAGGTAAAATTCTTCCATCTTCATCTTGATTT
>JAZLKH010000098.1:0-4473 GCA_045597545.1 Fibrobacter sp. | reverse complement strand
CCTTTCAGTAGGATGTGACGGTTCAGGACATCAGCTGCAGCCTTCTCCCCTGCTTCCGTCAGTTCCACACCACTATAGGGCTCCTGCGTGACCAGGCCCAGCTTTTTAAGTTCCAGGATGGCCTTTGCCACAGAAGGCATCTTCACGGAAAGAGCAGCGGCGATATCCTTTACACGGGCGATACCGTGGGCCATACGAAGCATATGAACCATTTCCAGATAGTCCTCTAGGCTCTGGGTGAGTTTAGTGTGTTCGTTTTCCATTGTTACCTCTTTTTTGTTAGCCATGGCTAAAAATAGTTAACCAAGGCTAATTAGTCAAGACTAATTTCAATAATTTTTAGTTATGACTAACTTCCGTCATTTCAAACCATTTTCACTTATCAGCCGATACCCCTCAAAATCGCATTTTTAGATGAACATTCCCCTATTTTTTGACCAAAGCCATTCGTTTTACTATTTTTTACTTACATCAAATAAAGCAGACATCTGCGCTTGGAGAAAATATGAAAAAGATTATTACAGCACTGACTTGCCTTCTGGTTGCCGTCGGTTTGTCCTTTGCACAAGAAGGAGCAGCCAAGGACAAGGGCTCCAACAACGGCTTCGGCGCAAGAATCGCCTTTGATTACGGCACCATGTTCGGTTTCGATGAACAAGATGACGATGTGGACGCCGACCCTTCCGGCATCGGTTTTGAAGTGGGCGTCATGGCACGCATCCAGATGATTCCAAACCTATACTTCGCCCCCGAAGTGAACTTCGCCTATATCAGCACCACTCACGAATACCTCAAGCTAGAACGCACCTACACTTCCATGGACTTGGAAATTCCCTTGCTCTTCCGTGGAATCATTGCAGACAAATTTTACATCACCGCAGGTCCTCAGCTAGTCATCAACATTTCCAACGAAATGGAAATGGAAAAGAAAGCCATCAACATCGGCGGTGAAGAACAATACATCGACCTCAACAAAGAAAAGGTAGAAGAAAGTTCCTTTGGTTTCGGCCTCGCCGCTGGCCTGGGCTACAACATCGTAAAGGGTCTCAACATCGACCTTCGAGTATTCATGGGCCTTATGGAACTGTACCCCGATCTAATCAACCAGGATAATGCCGAAAGCCTCTACGACGTGGAAACCATGATCAACATGGACGGTGCCAAGATGATGAAGTTCAAGGTCGGTATCAGCTACTGGTTCATGTAAATCGGAGCAGTCCAGATGTTCAAGGGATGCACACCCATCATTTCCGCATTGGCCATGCGGGTGCTGGATAACGAGACCAAGCAGCTTAACAGCAGAAACAATGGTTTCGGCGCATCCCAGACGTCCGAGGCAGACGAACTGTCGCCCATCGAAGCAGGCTACATCCTGATGAAGGAAGCCGGCGCAGCCCTTTTCAATCGAATTTGCGAAATCAAGAACGAAGCCACTCATGTGGCCGTTTTTGTTGGTGGCGGAAACAATGGCGGCGACGGCCTGGCGCTAGCCTCCTTGCTGATAGAAGCAGGAATTCCCGTAACGGTCTATTCCCTCGCCCCCGAAGAAAAATTCAAGAACGAGGCTAAGCTCGCCCT
This sequence comes from Fibrobacter sp., assembly GCA_045597545.1. Classification (GTDB taxonomy): domain Bacteria; phylum Fibrobacterota; class Fibrobacteria; order Fibrobacterales; family Fibrobacteraceae; genus Fibrobacter. Next base: position 2,895 of record JAZLKH010000098.1, on the reverse strand, counting down.
GGACGATTTTTTGAACAACGGTGGCAAGTTAGTTCACATCACAGACCGCCTACCAAAAGCTCCCCAGTTCACCCTTGTCGTCGATTGCATGCTCGGCAACGGCGCTTCAGGCGAGCTGCGTCCTGCCTTCGCCAATGTCGTTGAAGCCATCAACGGCTGGAGCATCCCAGTACTTGCTGCAGACGCACCCACCGGTTTCGATTCCCAGGAACACCGCCGCGGCACGCCCTGCATCCAGGCGGCTGAAACCATGCTCTTTGGCTTGCCGCGCCTAGACGCCTACATCCGCGAAGGCGCCGAAGTATTTGGAGACGTCCGCATCGCCGCCCTCCACTATCCGCTGGAACTGGTAAAGAAGTTCGACGAAGGCGTTTACCTGGCCGACGAGGAATTCATTCCCTACCTGCTCCCGCAGCGAAACGAGTTCGGCGACAAACGCAGCCAGGGCACCGCCATGATTGTCGCAGGTTCCGCCAACATGACCGGGGCGGCAGCCCTATGCACCGAAGCCGCCCTGCGTAGCGGCGCAGGACTTGTCACCTTGGCCGCTCCCAAGTCCATTTTGCCGATTCTACAGGCGCGCCTTGCCGAACCCGTATTCTGCGGTCTCGGAGAACGTGATTGTGAAATTCTATCCATTCCCCACTTGCTGCAACTGCAGGAACGCGCCGCCCATCAGAACGCGCTGGCCATCGGACCTGGCCTCGGAACAGACCCCGAAACTCAAGACGCCATTCGCATGTTCCTTTCTAGCGTTACCGCTCCCGTAGTCATCGATGCCGACGCCATAAACGCTTGCGGCTCCGCTTTCTTCTGCATGCACAATGGTTCTGCGAACACCATCATCACGCCACATAAGCGGGAATGGGAACGTAACTTCGGTACGCTGCCCTCCAACGAGAATTTCTACCCGGAATACCTCCGCAATTTCGCCAAGCAATTCGGCATCGTGATTCTGCTGAAGGGAGCGCCCACCTACGTAGCCCTCCCCGACGGAAAAGTCTACGTGATCCCTGCCAAGAATTCCGGCATGGCCAAGGGCGGCAGCGGCGACGTTCTAACAGGCATCATCGTTTCTCTTTTGGCCCAGGGAGTTCCCTCAGGCGACGCCGCCGTTCTCGGCGCACTGCTACACCAAAGAGCAGGAAGGCTAACGCGTTTGAATATGAGCGCCTACTCCATGTTGCCCAGTGATATCATAAACCACCTGCCACAGGCCTTTAATTTGCTACATTCGTAGCATGGCCGAAAAGACTTTACTACTTCTTGATTCCTACGCTCTTGCGTTCCGCATGTTCTACGCTTACAGCCAGAACCCGCTGAAAAACAGCAAGGACGAAGACGTATCCATGATGCATGGCTACTGGGGCGCGGTATTGCGCATTCTTGCAAAGCACAAGCCGACACACTTTGCCATTGCCCGAGATGTAGCGCATACCAAGACTTTCCGCCACGAACTTTACCCCGACTACAAGGCCAATCGCGGCCCCATGCCCGAAGAAATGGCAGCCCAGATGCCGTTGCTTGGCGAAAGCCTTGCCGCCAGTGGAATTCCACTTTTGTCGGAGCCAGGCTACGAAGCCGACGATGTGATGGCAAGTACCGCCGTAGCTGCAGCAGAGGCAGGATTTGATCGAATCCTTATCATCAGTAAGGATAAGGACATGAGCCAGATTGTGAACGACAAGATTCACTTGTTCCATTTGGAAAAAGGCGCCGACGGCATCGATTTCGGCCCAGAACAAGTCGTTGAAAAGTACGGTTTGCCTCCTGAAAAAATTCGCGATTACCTGGCATTGATGGGCGACGCCAGCGACAACGTGCCCGGCGTCCCGAAGGTTGGCCCTAAGACCGCCATCACCCTTCTTGAAGAATACGGCGACATGGACAACATTTACGCCAACATCGATAACATCAAGAAGAAAGGTTTGCACGACAACCTGGCAAACAATCGCGAGCAGGCTTTCCTGAGTCGTGAACTTGTAACTTTGCAGACCAAGCGGGCCTTCAGTGGAAACCTGGACGCACTGGAATACAACGGCATCCACGTGGATACCTTGGCAGAAATGTTCAAGGAGCACGAAATCAACAGCCTGTTGCGTTTGCTGGAAAACATCCCCAGCAAGACTGGGTTTGTGAAGGACGGGGCAAGCCCGGAAGATGGAGAAAGCGCAGATGGGCGCTCGACCCCAGCGTTTGCAGACTTTGAACCGCCGAAAGATGTTCCGCCCACCTACATTTGCGTAGATTCCAATGAAATCTTCGAACAGATGAAAGCGGAATTTGCAGTATCCAACTTGATTGGCATTGATACGGAAACCGACGGTCTTGACCCCATGCAATGCAACCTCGTGGGGTTGTGCCTAGCAGCTGTTGACCCCACCGAGGATTCGGCTGAAAATAGCGCGGCCATCGTAAACAAGGGTTACTACATTCCCTTGAATCACACCGACGAAATCGGGTTCCCGCTCCCCGCGGGCAAGAACGGAAACTTCGACGTAAATCTCGTCAAGAACTGGTTCGTTGAATTCTGGGACGAGAAACATACCTTCGTTTTCCATAATGCAAAATTTGACCTTCATGTTTTGGCACGAGCATTCGGCTTGTCCATCGCTCAAATCGAAAAGGCAAACATTGTAGACACCCTGATCGCCGCCTGGATGCTTTCTCCGGGCGCCACAGGACTTGGCCTCGACAACATGGTGATGCAGAAATTGCAGCACGAAATGATTCCCATCGAGAATCTCATTGGCCGCGGCAAGAGCCAGATCACCTTCAACCGCACCCGCGTTCCCGAGGCCACCGAATACGGCGCCGAAGACGCGGTTTACACCTTGCGTTTGTGGGCGCCCCTCCAAAAGGAACTTCAGAAACTGGACTACGAAAAGTATTTCT
>JAZLKH010000097.1:0-7506 GCA_045597545.1 Fibrobacter sp. | reverse complement strand
CAGTCCATGAAGATCGACAACCCACAGATCAAGGCCAAGGTGGAAGAATGGTGCTCCAAGACAGACAAGCTGGACTACCGCTTCGTGTACTACCTGCTGGGCGCCAAGGGTATCTGCGTGGTACCTAGCACCAGTTTCAGCACCGACCTCATGGGCCTCCGCGTGACGCTCCTTGAAGAAGATGAAGCAGAACTGCGCAGCGTGTTCACCACCATCCACGACGCCATCATCGAGTACTTGCATAGCTAGCAGTGAGCAATGAGACTTGAGCTTTGAGTTTTTGTTTGGCGGCGTAGCCGCGCTTTTTAAGACTCATAGCTCGTAACTCAAAACTCACAACTCAAATATGAAATCTTTCGACCTGCAGATCAAGAATGTTTCCAAGAGTTTCGGCGAAAAGGCCGTACTCAAGGGAATTGATGTGCTCATCAAGGATGGGCAGTTCGTCACCCTGCTTGGTCCTTCCGGCTGCGGAAAGACCACGCTCCTTCGTATTATCGCAGGCTTCGAAAAGGCCGACCAGGGCGAGATCATTTTAGGCGAAGAAGTGATTTCCAAGAAGTCGCCGGACAAGCGCCCCATCAACACCGTTTTCCAGAGCTACGCCCTGTTTCCGCATCTGAGCGTTTTTGACAATATCGCCTTTGGCCTCAAGAGCCACAAGGTTCCTAAGGATGAGATCGAAAAACGCGTAAACGCCATGATGAGGATCGTGAACATCACCGACCTCGCCAAGGAAATGCCAGCCACCTTGAGTGGCGGCCAGAAGCAGCGTGTGGCCCTTGCCCGCGCCCTGGTGAACGAGCCGGACGTCCTTCTGCTGGACGAACCCTTAAGCGCCCTGGATGCGAACCTTCGCAAAAAACTCCAGGTGGAGCTCAAGGAACTGCAGCGCAAGACTGACACGACCTTCATTCTCGTAACCCACGACCAGGACGAAGCCATCGCGGTTTCTGACCGGGTATTGGTGATGAACAAGGGATACATCGTCCAGGACGGAACCCCAGAAGATGTATACGAGCATCCTGCAAATCGTTTCGTAGCCACATTTATCGGTGAAGCCAACATTCTGGAATGCACCTATGACGCCGGCGCCGAGAACACGGCGACCACTCCCAGGGTCCGTTCCGCATTTGGTGATCTAGTTGTCTGCAAGACGCCTCAGTGGAACGCGGGCGGCGTCGCCGTGCGAATGGAAGACATCCACGTCTGCATCGAGGGCGAATCCTTCGACTGCAACTTGTTCCCTGCAAAAATCATGGAGCGAATTTTCCGCGGCGACTACTGGGAGCTGATCGCCAATGTAAACGGTCACCAACTCCGCGTCATGACGGACCCCGATGAAATCTACAATGCAGGCGACAACGTCTGCCTGTACATCGCCCCGGAATATTTGCAAGTACTGGCGGACTAGTCCATGGGCGAAAAGAAAGTTTCTGAAAAGACCTTTGCCAAGATGGAGGTTTTCGAAGGAAAGCTCACCACTCGCGGTCGCATGCAAAAATTCGGCTGGCTTCTTAGCGGTCCCGGTCTTCTGTGGCTTATGGTGTTCTTGCTGCTGCCCACCGCGTTCCTTGTGGTGATGGCCTTTGCCCAGCGCGGCTCCTACGGCACCATCGACTGGACTTTTTCCATCGACAACCTCAAGAAGCTTTTTGGCTACAGTTCCTTTGGATGGTCCGCAGACAACCTGCTGATTATCTGGCGCAGCCTGAAGGTGGCGGTCGTCACCACGGTGCTTTGCCTTATCGTAGGCATTCCCATGGCATTCTGGATTGGCGCCCACTCCAAGAAAATGCGTACCTTGCTGCTGGCTCTGATCATGGTGCCAAGCTGCACCAACCTGGTGATCCGCACCTACGCCTGGATGATTCTTTTGGGCGCCCAGATGCCACCCACCTGGATTGCGCAGGCTCTGGGGCTCCTGGGTGAAGGGGACGCCCTGTATCCGGGAACCTTCGCAGTCTATATCGGCATGGTCAGCTGCATGCTTCCCTTTGCGGTGCTTCCGCTGTATACCAGCGTGGAGCGCCTGGACTGGGGCATCGTAGAAGCCGCCCGGGACCTTTACGCAAAACCCCTGCGAACCTTCTACCACGGCATTCTTTCGCAGATGATGCCGGGCATCGTGGCCTCGGTAATTTTGACTCTGGTACCCAGCCTTGGCATGTACGTGGTCAGCGACCTTCTGGGTGGCGCCAAGTACATCCTTATCGGCAACCTGATCCAGCAGCAGTTCTTTGGCACCGCCCTGGACTGGCCCTTTGGCGCCATGCTGGGCATTGTGCTTATTATCGGCAGCGTGTTGAGCCTTGTGGTTTTCCAAAAGGTCGGGGGTAAAAACTTTGTCTAAGCGCCTTCCCCTATACGCTCGCCTTCTCGCCTACGTGGGCCTGTTGCTGCTCTACGTCCCCCTGCTCATGGTTTTGATCCAAAGTTTCAACGCCAACAAGCATGGCCAGACCTGGGGCGGATTCACCCTTGAATGGTACACCAAGCTGTTCGACAACGCCATGGTGCAAGGCGCCACGGTCAACACCTTGATTCTAGCCGTGGTCAGTACCATAATCGCCACCCTGCTGGGAACGCTTCTTGCCATCGGCATCTACAGAACCCCCTGGAGCAAGAAGATGCAGGGGGTCTTCGACATGAGCATCAACATTCCCGTAGTGACTCCGGACATCCTGATGGCCATCGCCCTGGTCAGCGTATTTTCACTGTTCCGTAGCCTTACGCCCCTTTTCGATCCGGGGATGCTCACACTGATTATCGCCCACGTGACCTTCGAAATCAGTTTCGTGGTCCTCGTAGTGCAAAGCCGCCTGGTCAGCATCGGCCGCGACCAGATCGAAGCCGCCCGAGACCTTTACGCAGGTACCGGTGCCGCCTGGTTCCGCGTCATCCTACCGCAGCTTTCCACCGCCATCGTATCCGGGGCGTTGCTGGCCTTTACCCTTTCGCTGGACGACTTCATCATCAGCTTCTTTGTCAGCGGGCCCAAGTCCACCACGCTTCCCCTGTACATTTACGGCTCCTTAAAGCGCGGTATTTCTCCGCAGATTCACGCCCTGTCGTCTATCATATTCTCCATCACCTTGCTTGTGATGTTGATTTCCGCCCTTAAATCAAAAAACAAGAACCCATAAACCAAAGGTTAAACCATGAAGAAGATTATTCTCCTTTTGGCCCTTTTCCTCGCCGCGGCACTCTTTGTAGGCTGCAACGAAGACGAGCAAAATTCCCAGCAGCCCAAGACCGTCACTGTGATGATTTACAGTGAATACATCGATCCGGCTATGATCGAGGATTTCCAGATGAAGACCGGCTACAAGCTGCAGCTGGAACTCTACGAAGCCCAGGAAGAAATGATCGGCAAGCTCCAGGCCGCAGGCACCAGCCAGTACGACGTGGTCATCGCCAGTGACGTGGTTATCCAGCAGATGATTCACCTGGGCCTTATCGCCCCCATCGACACAGGCAAGGTTCCCAACCGCGTAAACATTGCGGACCAGTTCCGCAATCCCTCCTACGACCCCACCAACACCTACACTATTCCGTACCTGTGGGGCACCACCGGCATCCTCTACCGCGACCCCTCCATCGACCCCATGAAGGTCAGCTACTCCATGCTCTTCGACGCAACCCAGACCAAGAGCAAGTTCAGCCTTCTGGAAGAAAGCCGCTCCATGCTCTCCATGGCTCTGCAGGCTAAGGGCTTCGACGCCAACAGCACCAAGCAAGAAGAGATCAACCAGGCCGTGGAACTGATTCTCAAGGCCAAGAAGGACCCCCACTTCCTGGGATTCGACGGTTCCGTGGGCGGCAAGGACAAGGTTCTTTCCAAGATGGACTGGGCGGCCATCGTCTTCAACGGAGAAGCTATGGCTGCGATCGAAGAGGATTCAACTCTTCAGTTCGCCATCCCCACCGAAGGTTCCTTTATGTGGGTTGACGCCATGACCTTGAGCTCCAAGGCCCCCAACAAGGAAGGCGCCTACGCATTCATGAACTACATCCTCGACGCAAAGATCGGCGCCCAGCTGGCCAAGTTCATCAACTACGCCACTCCCAACAAGGCATCCATCTCCGTCCTCGACGAGGAATTCACCGGCAACCGCGTCATCAACCCCACCGAAGAGGAAATCAAGCGTATGGTATTCCTCCAGGATCCGGGCGACGCAGCCAAGCTCTTCGACGAAGCCTGGACAATCGTGAAGACTAGATAAGCTATGAGTTTTGAGCCATGAGCTCTGAGCAGCAAGTTCAAAAAAAAGTCCCGCACTGCGGGGCTTTCTTGTTTAGTACTTCGGAAGCTGTTAGACGCCTTCGTTTTTCTTGATGGGAAGCGGCGCAAAGGGCAATTCAAGGTCGATACTGATGGGGCAATGGTCCGAGCCCATCACATCGGTATGGATCCTGGCCCCGGTGATGTTAGGCGCAAGGGCCGCATCCACAAAGGCGTAGTCGATGCGCCAGCCTACGTTGCGCTTGCGAGCCCCAAAGCGGTTGCTCCACCAGGAGTACATGTCGCGGGCCTCGGGGTTCAGGTAGCGGAAGGAATCCACGTATCCGTTATCTACGTACTTGTCCATCCAGGCGCGTTCCACCGGCAGAAAGCCGCTCACATCCTCGTTTTCCTTGGGACGGGCGATGTCGATTTCCCTGTGGCAGGTATTGTAGTCGCCAACCGTCACCACATGCTTTCCATCGGCAATCCAGCGGTTGCTGTTTTCCAAGAAGGCATCGTAGAAGCGCAGCTTGTAATCCAGGCGGTCTTCGCCGTTGCCGCCGTTGGGGAAATAGATGCTGTTCAGCACCCAGTCCGGGAACACCAGCTGCAGCACTCTGCCTTCCTCGTCGAATTCCTCGATATCAAAGCCGTAGTTTACACGGTCTGGTTCAATCTGAGTATAAACGCCTACTCCGCTATAACCCTTCTTGCGCCTGCAAGGATTCCAGTAGGCAAAGTAGCCTTCGGGATGGGCCATTTCCTCGGGGATCTGGTCTTCTTCGGCACGGACTTCCTGCAAGCACAGAATGTCTGGCCTAGTGGCGTTGAACCACTCCTCAAACCCCTTCTTCATGACGGATCGGAATCCGTTAACGTTCCAGCTGTAGATATTCATTATTGTCCCAATCTTTTCTCCGGCCTAAAGATAGCTTTTTAGTCTGACGGTCAAGAGCCAATAAACAAAAGTTTACAAAACTTACGTTTTTTGCCTTAACAAAGTCCAATCTTTTTAGCATTCTTGAAAGAAAAAAAATGCAAAACGAAATAATAAAATTATATTTGTACCCATGAAAAATAAAATTTTGTTCTTTTCTGGCATCGCTTTAATGTCCCTCCTGGCCGGTTGCGCCGGTTCTGCCACTAGTACCGATAATTTGGAAGTACCCACCAACCTGCCGCCCATCTGCCGCGACATCGACTTCGTGGAACAGCCCGATATGAGAGAAATGTGCGGTGTCCGCGTGGTTCACTCCCGCTCCTATAAGAACATCCCCCAGCAGCGCTACCTGATCAAGCCTCAGGAAACTTCTATCGTCAAGACCGGCGACAGGCTGGAGCTGCGCTTCCAGAACTCCCTGCCCCTTTACCTGGAAGGCCCCATTACCAAGGAGCTGCAGTTCAATCAGCAGAAGCGCCTGGAAAAGGTGAAGAACACCTACGACTATCACGAAATTTACAACAAGGGAGCCGAACGCATCCGCATCTTCAAGATGGGTATTCCCACCGACGAAGGTAACGTGTACGACTTCTGCTTCCGCATCCCCGAAAAGAAGGGCAACGACAGAACTCGTAGCCGCGCCATGGGTAACCATATCGAGGCAATGAACTGCGGAGACTTTGACCGTCTCATCGCCGAAAACGCAAAGACGAAGTAACTCCTTCGCACCAGCTCAAACTAGTTTTCAAGGAACTTCCGCCCATAAGCGGAAGTTCTTTTTTGCTATCTTTGCGTGGGTAAAAATGGCAAACGAGAGCAAGTTCATCCACAACGCATTGAAGCAGGTTCACGTCGACACCAGTTGTTCGACCGTCTCCGGATTTTCCATTTCGGGACTGGCCACCTACATGCAGCTGCCGGAGCTGGACTTTTGCATCGACATGGGTGAATGCCCCCTGTCGGCCACATCCATCAACCACGTGTTCTTGACCCACGCCCACGGCGACCACGGTCGATGCCTGATGCGACACCATAGCCTGCGCAAGATGATGGGCGTGGAGCGAGACAGCGTCTACTACATGCCGGACTTCATCTGCGATGCGGCAAGAGCCTGGATCAAGGCCGAGGCCATGTTCGAAGGCGTTTCCGAATCAAAATTTCGCTACCCGGAAATCATTCCGGTAAGCGTAGGCGAATTGCAGTTTTTGAAGTACCGCAAGGACCTGGCGCTGGAAGCCTTCGAAGTGAAGCATTCCATTCCGGCCATGGGCGGCACCATCTACTATTACAAGAAAAAGCTCAAGGATGAATTTCTGAGCAAGTCCACCGCGGAGATTATAGAACTGCGCAAGAACGGCGTCGAAATCACCCGCGAAGTCTACGAGCCCCTGGTCAGTTTCATGGGTGATTGCCTGGGCGAAAGCCTGCTTGAAAACAGCCGCGTTTTCAAGTCCAAGGTGCTGATTACGGAATGCACCTTCCTGACACCCGAAGATGAATCCATGAGCTACAAGAAGGGGCATACCCATGTAAAGCAAATCGCCAAGGCGCTAAACGAACTGGGCGACGAGGTGACCTGTGAAAAGATTATCCTGAGCCACTTCTCCATGAAGTATTCCGACAAGCTCATCCGAGATATGGTGAACAAGTACATTCCGGAAAAGTTCAAGGAACGGGTGGCGGTAATGATTTAGGTTCGAGGCGCGAGAAAAAATTACGAGTAAAGAACAAAGAGTGAATAGTGAATATTGATTACTGATTACTGAATACTGATTACTGAATACTGATTATGAGTGAAGAAGTAATGAACGAAAACGAAGAAGTTGTAGAAAAAGAAAACGCTCTTGAAAAGGAAGTGGTGATTCCGGAATTTTTCCGCGACCTTAAGGAAGACGAAGAATCCAAGTCTCTTTGGCACTACGTATTCCGCACCAACGGCGACCGCAAGCCCATCGCCACACCCGACGGTCTCCCCCACAAGCTGGACTTTGACTGGAAGGACATGTTCCCGAGCCACAACGACCATATCGAAGTGGAAATCGGTTCCGGCAAGGGCGGTTTCATTTCCGAATACGCTGCAAAGCACCCAGACTACTACATCATGGGCAGCGAATGGGACTACACCTGGGCAAAGTTCGCCCAGCGCAAGATGAACAAGGCAGGCGTTCTGGATAACGCCAGCATGCTCCGCGGCGACGTTTTCTATTTCCTTCGCGATTGCGTCAAGGACAACTCCGTGGACGCCTTCCACATGTACTTCCCGGATCCGTGGCCCAAGGAACGCCACCACAAAAACCGCTTGCTGCGCCCGGACTTCCTGGAACAGGTGGCCCGTGTT
>JAZLKH010000096.1:0-53712 GCA_045597545.1 Fibrobacter sp. | reverse complement strand
AGCGCCAAGGAACTGATGACAAGAATTTTTACGGACTGCGCATACACACCGGGCGCAACCCGTATCGGAGCCCAGCCACAGGAAATCTTGCGTGGACGTAAAGGCGTCTGCCAGGATTTCGCACACCTGATGATCGGATGTTTACGTTCGCTGCACCTGCCCTGCCGATACATCAGCGGCTACCTGCGAACCCATCCGCCTAAAGGCCAGCCGAAGCTGATTGGCGCTGACGCCACTCACGCTTGGGTCGCCACCTTTATACCGGGCCATGGCTGGGTTGAGTTTGACCCTACCAACAATGTTCTCGGAGGTGACGAGCACATTATTCTGGCGTGGGGCCGCGACTTCGGCGATGTGAGCCCGTTGAAGGGAGTCATTACCGGAGGCGGAAACCCGATCCTTAAAGTCGGTGTAAACGTAGACGAGAAATGAGCTTTGAGCAATGAGTTATGAGTTAAGGTAAGGCGGCGAAGCCGCGATTATAAAGCTCACAACTGAAAACTCATTACTCACAACTGAAAAACGCAAGGAAGCATTATGAAGTTCGGTAACTATAACACAGAAGGATTCTACGACGAATTATGTCTGCCCGATGGATCTCCCCGTCCGTCGGCGGAACCTCTCATCACCCGCATTAATGAATTGCCGGAAGGTGAGTTGCAGCGTCGCCAGAAAGTGGCGGAATCCGCCTTCTTCGACAACGGCATCACCTTTGCCGTCAATGGCAACAAGGATGGAAAGGACAAGATTATTCCTTTCGATGTGATTCCCCGCATCGTCAGCGCCGAAGACTGGAAGCACCTTGATGCCGGCCTGCGCCAGCGTACCGAAGCCTTGAACTGCTTTCTTACGGACATCTACAACGACCGCAAGATTTTGCGCGACAAGGTTGTGCCCGAAAGTCTCATCAGCACCTGCACCGCTTACCGCCCGCAGATGGAAGGCTTTGTGCCGCCCAAGGGAATCTGGGCACACATTACCGGTACCGACCTGGTTCGCGATACCGACGGCACCTTCTACGTGCTGGAAGACAACATGCGTTGCCCCAGCGGAGTTTCTTATGTATTGCAGAACCGTCAGATCCTCAAGCGCACCTTCCCTCAGGTGTTCTCCCACTGCAGCATCCGCCCTGTGGATGAATACTGCACCCGCCTCCGCAAGGCCCTGGAATACCTGGCCGATGGCGTTGCAGAACCAAAGGTTGTTGTGCTCACACCGGGCGTGTACAACTCCGCCTACTATGAACATTCCTATCTGGCTCAGCAGATGGGCGTGGACCTTGTGACCGGCAACGACTTGGTGGTGCAAGACAAGAAAGTCTACGCCCGCACCACCCGCGGTCTGAAGCAGGTTCACGTAATCTACCGTCGCGTGGATGACGAATTCCTGGATCCGCAGGTTTTCCGCCCCGACTCCTGCCTGGGTGTGCCGGGACTGATGGAAGCCTACAAGGCCGGCAACGTGGCTCTCGCCAACGCCCCCGGCTGCGGCGTCGCTGATGACAAGGCTATCTACACCTTCGTTCCGCAGATTATCAAGTACTACCTTGGCGAAGAACCCATCATTCCCAACGTACCCACCTTCGTCTGCGAAAACCCGAAGCACATGCAGCATGTTATCGACCACATCGAGAACATGGTGGTAAAAGCAGCTAGCGAATCCGGCGGCTACGGCATGCTGGTAGGCCCCAAATCGACTAAGACAGAATGCGAAGCCTTCAAGGAAAAGATCAAGGCCAATCCCCGCAACTACATCGCACAGCCCATGATTTCCCTCAGTCGCGTGCCCTGTATCGTTGACGGAAGCTTTGAAGGTCGTCATGTGGATTTACGCCCGTATATTGTGCAGGGTAAGGAAACTTACATCCTGCCGGGCGGCCTAACCCGCGTAGCCCTGAAGAAGGGATCCATTGTGGTGAACAGTTCCCAAGGCGGAGGCTGCAAGGATACCTGGGTCATTGCCGAAAACGAGAAGGCTCCTGAACTTGGCCAAGCCAAGCAATGGATGGAACAACAACAGCAGCAGTGAGCGATGAGCCATGAGTAGTGAGCAATTCATTTCTATCAAGGGCGCCCTCGGCGCGATTTCTAAAGCTCATAATTCATAACTCAAAACTGATTACTTATTACAGGAGTTTTATAATGTTAAGCAGAGTTGCAGATTCCATTTACTGGTTGGGCCGTTATATTGAACGTGCAGAAAACGTGGCACGCGCCATCGATGTCAATCTTCAGTTGCAGTTGGACTTGCCCGGCGAAGAACGCCCCTGGGAACCGGTGATCCAGACCGCCGGTAACGCAGACGCATTTTTCAAGAGCTACGCCCACGTTTCCACCGAAAACGCCCTGACCTTCCTTACCTTCGACAAGGAAAATCCCAGCAGCATCATTTCCTGCGTGGCAGCCGCCCGCGAAAACGCCCGCTGCGTCCGTGAGCGAATTTCTTCGGAACTTTGGATTGCCATCAACCAGTTCTATCTTAAGTTGAACGATCCCGAAACCCAGAAGCAGGCCCTGGCCGCACCCCACGCCTTCTACTGCAGCGTTAAGGAATTCAGCCAGCTGACCGTAGGTATTATTCAGGGCACCATGACTCATGACGTGGCCTGGAACTTCGCACGCCTGGGCACCATGATTGAACGCGCCGACCAGACTTCCCGAATTCTGGATGTGAAGTACTACATCCTTCTTCCGGATGTAAGCATGGTGGGCATGGCCATGGATACGGTGCAGTGGAATGCGGTTCTCAAGAGCGTTGGCGCTTACGAGATGTTCCATCGCAAGAACTCCAACGTAACGCCCCAGAATGTGGCTGACTTCTTGCTCCTGAGCGAAGACTTCCCCAGGTCTCTTCGCTACTGCCTGGAGCAGGCCGAAATCAGCCTCAAGAATATCGCCTTCCCCGTCCGCACCGACGCAGAATCCCTGCGCCTTATCGGCAGGATGCGTTCCGAGATTACCTTCACCACCATCAAGGAAATCATCCAGGACGGCCTCCACGAAAAAATCGAAAACATCCAGGTTCGCCTGGGCGAATTGGGTACCCAGATTTGGAAGGATTTCTTCTGCTAAAGGGCGCTGTCCCCTGAGAAAGCTCTAACAAAAGACTTCTTCCGCTGCAATCCCTTGCTTCATTCCACACAGCGGAAAAAGTCAACCCCCGGCATTTTTTGCCGGGGGCTTTTTTGCGATCACTTTACTATTCTATCGAACCAGAGCCTTCGAAACTTTGCTGAAGCCCTTTGCCTCCTGCCCCTGCGCGACCAGACTCTTCGAAACAATCAGGTACATTCCCTGGGGAACTTTTTCGCCGATAGCGAACTCCGCAGAACTTGCGGCACTCACGCGGAAGGTCGCAATGCGCTTGCCCTGAAGGGTAACGAGGTTCATCTCTGCGGCTAAGGCGCTCTCATTCACCACCCTCAGCTGACGACCGCTTAAGTTCACATTTACCGCACCAGGCACCATCGAAGTCGCCACAGTCAAACCCTGCGGATCTTCTATGGGGCCATCCTTCGGTTCCTCCCCCGTTTCCTCTTCAGGATCCGGTTCCGAGTACACCACCTTCTGAGTTCCTGCGCTGAGCAAGTCAACGACACTCTTTTCGCAAGTGAAGCTGAAGGCAATTTCACCCGTAGGCCCGTCCGTATTCACGGCCTTGTAATGGTAAGCCTTGCCGTTTTCTGCAGTCACAACCGCATCGTAGGTAACGGTAGAACCACTGCGAGAAATATTCATGACCACATCGGCATTGCGCATGATGGTTGCGAAATCATCCCAGTTCCAATCGTATTCGAACTTGAACGTTCCCACTGCATCCAAGGCATAAGCGTCAGCGCGCAGGAGCGCTGTCTTTCCGCCAGAAACGCTACGGACAATGAAGTTGTCCCAGTTCTCAGCACCGGCACCGTTGGCGTAATTCATAAAGTGGAACTTCAAACTGAAATCACCGTTTGCCTTATATTCAGAAGTCTTCAAACCATTAAATGCTGCATTATACACGCCGCCATCGTCGATGGTTCCTGCAATTTCGCGAGCCTTGGCAGAGCCCACAACCACCTTCGAAATTTCCTGGTAAGAAGCCTCGCCGCCAAGGTAAACCGTGTAGTTTCCGCTAGGGGCGTTTGTTGCCGTAGCATGGTAAACTTCCTTACCGCCTGCAAAGACAGTCACGTTAATGACGCTACCATCCTTAACGGCACGTACTTTCATTTCCGCACCCTTGAACACTGGCTTAAAATCATCCCAGTTCCAAGTGAAGGAATAGGTCACATTGCTGTTTGCAAAAGTGCTCACGGAATAGGCGTCTGCGCGCAAGTACCAAGTTTCGGAACCGCTCACAAAGGCTAGGGCCCAGTTGTGCCAATTTTCAGCCACCTGAGAATTGTTGACGAATTCAAATTCCGTTACAAAGTTGTCGCCAGTTTCCGCCTTATAGAAATTTGCATAATCATCCCAGGCAGAGGAGAAGTCCTTTGCGCCAGACACAAATGCCTTGCCCTGATACTCCGTGGTTTCCAACACTTCGGTTTTCGGAACCTTGTAGCCCCACAGAGCGCGATCCCCAGCTGCGTTCATGGCAGAGAACGTGTAGGTACGCTTGCTGGTATCATTCTGCAGTTGGTCAAGAACGACGCCCTTGAAAGTGGTTGCAGAAGTCTTGATGGTAACAAAGTGGCGACCGCCCCTGTAATCATAATTCCAGGTTCCCACGTAAGCACCACTTACAGAACCGTCGGCATTCAACTGCAAATTCTTTTCTTCGTTTATCGGGAATTTACCATCGCCCTGTGCGTAAGGTTCGTGAATGATAATCTTGTAGTCGCCCGCCAAATCGGCAGCAGAAAGTTCAGCCTTCGGCAAGCCGTAACCCTTGCGGTATTCAAAGGGTGCCGCCACAATCCAGCCCATTTCGTTAAAGAACAGTTGATGGCTTTCCACGTTGTGCCACGGGGTTCCGTTATCCATCTTTCTGTGGTACACCAGGTACATGGAACCGTCTTCGTCACGAAGCAGAGAATTATGACCATCGGCGATTTCGGCGTGGCCCGTTTCCCAGAAACTCCACTTGTAATTTTCAATGATGGGGAACCCGTAAGTGGTGTTCGTTCCGTAATTATAAATGTACTTGGAGAACACAGCGTCCGTTCCATCCACATCTACGTAAGGGCCCTTCACATCCTTGCTGCGGAACACGCGCATGCTGTAGCCGCCATCCGGAGAATAAAAACCGTAGCTAATGAACAGGTAGTAGTAACCGTTTCCGTCGGCATCCTTAAAATACTGGATGTAGGAGCCTTCGCCACTCACGTAGTAACCGCCACCTACATGAATACCCATGTATTCGTCGCTGCGCATGGCGCTCTTGAATGCGGTGCCGTCCCACTTGGTTTGATACTTGTAGCTGTAATCGCGAAGCCCCGTGGATTCATCCAACTTCAGCAGGAATAGGCCGCCCGACCAGGAGCCGTAAAGAAGCCAGAGCGTACCCTCTTCGTCGTAAAATACGTTGGGGTCGATGGCGCTCACGCCGTAGCCGCCGTCCCACTTGCCCAAATTGGTAACGCCGTTGTTTGCCATGTAATAGCGGGAGTCTATGGTGCTGGAACCAGTCACCTTCTGGTAATCCAAATTTCCCGGCTTGCCTGCAGACTGGTTGTCCATGCCGCCATAAACAACGACACCCTTGAATTCGTAAGGGCCTTCGATTTTATCGGAAGTGGAGAGCGTCACGGAACTCATCCAATCGTCGCCATTGATAGAATAGTACAGGCACCATTTTTTCATCTTGGGATTGTAAATGATGTCCGGAGCCCACATGTTGCCCAGAACATCTGCCGATGTTGCGTGAGCAGACCATGCTGCAGCCTCGCTGAAAGCCACCTTGTAATCCTTCGTCACCGTTCCATTGCGAGAATAAGTCGGCGTAAAGGAGGTCCAGTTCAGCATATCCTTGGAATAGGCGCCGCCATTCTGCGTACCGAAAATGTAGTAGAACTTTTCGCGAGTTCCCGACGCATCGTTTGAAGGATAAGAATTGCCAGCGGCATCCTTGTACACAATAACAATGGACGGATCGTGCACTGCCACAGAGGCAGCAGAAGTTTCTGAGGGCAGTGCGCCCAAGACAGTCAATGAAAACGCCACCATGCCGGCAGCTTTATTAATTAATCCCATAAAACACCCTTTGACTGAAAAAAAAGTCTACAGTCAATCTCAAATATACCTTATTTTATCGCATCCTGCAATAGAAAAAGTCTACGTTTTACGTAATTATTTGTCTACACTTTGTTTTTTTAATCTTTTTCGTATTTAGTTTGGGATTTCAAAAAAGTTACAGGGACTTCAGCGCGCCTGTCTCCGAATCCATGATGTAGCCGCGGACCACAACGTCCTTGGGCATCAGCGGGTGATTCTTCACCAGGTCTACGGTTTCAAGAACCGCAGCTTCCGTATCTTCGAAGCCATGGAGCCAGGAGCTCAAATCGATTCCACAATGGCGCATCAAGTTGATGTGTTCCTCGTCTACGCCGCGCTCCTTCATCAAGTGCAGCATTTCCTCGGCGTCCATACCCTGCACGCCGCAGCCGGTGTGGCCAATAATCATCACCTCGTTGACGCCCAGCTCGTAGACGGCTACCAGCAAGCTGCGAACCGTACTGTCAAAGGGGTTTGTAATGGTGCCGCCGGCGTTCTTGATCATCTTTACGTCGCCGTTCTTGATGCCAAGGGCGGCGGGCAAAAGTTCCACTAAACGTGTATCCATGCAGGTGACGATGGCAATTTTCTTGTCAGGGTACTTGCTTGTGGCAAACTTCTCGTAACCTTTATTGGCTACGAACTCCTTGTTGTATTGCAACATTTCCTGAATCATATCATACCGCTTCGCTGTGTTTCATACAGATAACTTACTATTCCGCTCCGCTCTCGTCTCCACGTTCTGCTTTCGCTTGAACGCTTCGACTCACGGCAACCCTCAGACTCGCGGGAGCCTATTTCTTTTCCTTAAGCAAAATGCCGGTCACAGCGTCCTTGCGGACAAAGGTCTTCTGGGACACCGCTTGAACATCGGCCACCTTCACCTTGTCCAGCTGGTCAGCCCACTGCAAGAAAATCTTGTAGTCGCCATACATTTCGTACCAGGCAAGCATAGTGGCCACGTTCTCCATATCCGTAAGACTGCGAACAAGGCCTGCATAGGCGCGGTTCTTCACCTTTTGGAAATCGCGATCGCTGATGGTCTCGGACTTCAGCTTCTCCAGTTCTTCCCAGACGATCTTTTCCACCTTGGAAACATCTGCGTCGGGGCGCATGTTCACGCGGACACTGAACTCTGACACATACTTGTTGGGGCTGTTGCTGGCGCTGGCGCTCACCGCCAACTTTTCCTCTTCCACCAGGCGCTTGTAAAGCCTACCGGTGCGGCCATTCAAAACACCTTCCGCAATATCCAAGGCGTACAAAGTGGAATCGCCTACTTCGGGAGTCTTGAAAACCAGTGTAAAGAGGTTTGGTGCATCGGGGCGCTTAACCGTAAGGCGCTTCTCCCCAGCCTGCTCCGGGTCCCTAACGGTAATCGGCGAGAATGCTTCACCCGTAGGGATGTTGCCAAAGTACCTCTTCACCATTTCCATGGTAGAAGCGGTATCCAAGTCACCTGCCAAAACAAGGATGGCGTTGCGGGGCTTGTAGTACTTGCGGTAATGTTCGTCCGCCATTTCACGAGTCAAGTTGGCGATATCGCTGGGCCAGCCGATGGTAGGCACGCGGTACGGGAAAGCCTCGTAAATCATGGAATTCAAAGTTTCGTAGAATCGGCCCGTGGGCTTGTCGTCATAACGCATGCGGCGCTCCTCGCGGACCACGTCGCGTTCGGAATAGAATTCGCGAAGCACCGCATTCTGCATACGGTCCGCCTCCAGCCACATGAACATTTCGATCTTGTTCTTAGGGAGCGTCACGATGTAAGCGGTCATCAAGTCGGTGGTAAAGGCGTTGAGGCCGGTGCCGCCAGCAGCCTGGTAGGCGCTCCACAATTCATCCTTCACAAAAATCTTGCGATGTTCATTCACCACGGAATCGTGTTCTGCAGTCAGCTTACGCACAATGGCGGTGTCACCGGCAATCTTCGCAGGGCGAATCAAGGCCTGCAAGCTATCCTGAGTTGCCATGAACTTGGCATCGGCGATGCTGTCGGTGATGCCCACCTTCTTGGTACCCTTGAACAGTTCATGTTCCAGCATGTGAGCGAGGCCGGACTTACCCGGAACTTCGTGAACGGAACCGGTCACGTAGAACAGGCGGCAGCTCACCGTAGGAGCCTGCTTGTTGGGGTGCAAAAGAACGGTGAGTCCGTTATCCAAGACTTCGCGGTGAACCGGCAAATTCACAGAAGCCGCGAAAGAGGGCACAGCCAAGGCGATTGCAAGCGCACTCACCTTAAGCACTTGCCCCATCATCCCCGAAACCGGGGATTTCAAAAACTTTCTAAACATCATACTTCGTAAGATAGCAATTCGTCCATGTCGCCGACCGTGATTTCGAAATTCAAATCGGCATTCTGGCGAATTCTCTCTTCGTGGCTGGACTTTGGCAGCGGCAGGAGCCCAAGCTGCAGGCAGAAACGGCAACTGAGCTGAGGCACAGACACGCCGTACTTCTCCGCCATCTGCACCACACGAGGCTCCTTCATCAGGCGGCCCGTAGCGTTTGGCGAATAGGCTTCCACCAGGATTTCATTCTGTTCGCAGAACTCAATCAACTCCGTAGGCACATGGCCGATATGAACGCGAATCTGATTCACCGCCGGTTTTACGTCGCTGTTATCCAAGATGTTATTCAAGTCGTCGATGGAAAAATTAGAAACACCGATGCTGCGGTATTTTTTCCATTCGTAGGCCTCGGTCATGGCCTTCCAAACGGCGAGATTTTCTACAAAGTAATTTGGAGCCGTGGCAGAACCCATTTCGCTCCAAGGCTTGGGCGCATGGATCAGCATCAAGTCGATGTGCTTGCAATCCAGACGTTCGTAGGATTCCTGGATGCACTGCACCGCCTGCTTATAGTCCTTCACCTCGGCAGGAATCTTCGATGTAACGAAGATGCTTTCGCGATGGATTCCCGTTGCGGCCAGAGCCTTCTTAAGGCCAGCACCTACGCCCGCTTCGTTTTCGTAAGCGATTGCGGTATCGATATGACGGTAGCCAAAGTCGACGGCCTTCACCACCGCATTTTCAGCCTCGTCGTTAGACATTTGCCACGTACCCAAGGCCAGCTTGGGAACACGGACGCCATTATTTAGTTTGTAAAATTCATCCAGTACCATACCTTGAATATACGATTTTTTATTCAAAGTGGCACTTTATTTTTTTGATTCCCACGCAGAGCCCTCACGGCAGCGCAGCTTAATTCTTACAGGCTTTCTCTGGATCAAAGGGATCCACATGGACCATGGCGTCAATGACGTTCTCACCAGATTCGATAATGCGACGTTCCACTTCTTCGGACAAGTCATGAGCCGCAAGCAAGGTCATTTCCGCATCCACCACAATGTGCAAATCTACGTGGAGGTCGCTACCAACGTAACGGGTCCTGAAACCGTGAATGCTGATAACCCCGGGAGTGGCCTCGGCAACTTGGCGAAGCTTGGCCGCCACTTCCTTGGAAGCACCTTCGTCGGCCACCTGATGAATTCCCGGCCACGCGATTTCGTAGCCCGTATGCAAAATGAACAGCGCAACGATAATGGCACCCACGCAGTCCGCAAACCAGAGCGATGGGAAAAGTATCCCCACAAGAACCGCAATCAACACGGGAATGGAGCTAAAGGCATCGCTTCGATGGTGCCACGCGTTGGCAATGAGCGCCTGGCTACGGATTTTCTTGCCCTCGTGAACCGTATATTGGAACAAGGCCTCCTTCACCAAAATGGAAGCAAGCGCCATCACCGCAGCAATCCATTCCGGGCGAGTGGCAGCCTCGGCACCTTCGCGCAAGCGCATCACGGCATCGTAGCCCAGGCCAACGCCAACGGCACACACCGCCACTCCGATTCCCACAGAAATCAAGGTTTCAAAACGGCGATGTCCATAAGGGTGATCCGCATCCGGCGGGGAATTCCAAAAACGGGACCCCACCAGCACCGCAATGTCCGTAATAAAATCCGATGCACTGTGAATGGCATCGGCAATCAACGCCTGGGACCCGCCAAAATAACCCGCAAAGAACTTGCCCACAGACAACATAACGTTCCATCCCAATCCCACCCAGGTGACCTTGCGAACCTCGGAACCATCATCTTTTTTAGCAATGCGAGTCATACAAGAAGCAATTTAACAAAATGCGACCAAGCTATGCCAAATAATTCTCCCATTGCGCGCAACCTTTTGCCCAGGCGGAGCATCTAAGCGGTTGTATTAGGTATATTTAGCTCGATTTTATGAAGAAGTTTTTGAAAATTCTAATCATCTTGATTGTTCTGGGGGCCATCGCCTTCGGAGTCAGGACATTCTTATTTAGCGAAGGGGCTGCAGCGCAGGCCGGAGCCCTTATCAGCACCAAGGTGACTCAGCAAGAGATTTCCACTACGATATCCGCCACAGGTTCCCTGGAGCCCGTGGACCAGGTGGAGGTGGGCACCCAGGTTTCCGGAGACATCAGCAAGATCTACGTGGACTTCAACTCCAAGGTGAAAAAGGGCCAGGTCATCGCCGAGCTGGACAAGTCAAAGTTGAAGGCTACGCTAGACCAGGTGCAAATCGCCTACAAGTCCGCCGAAAACGATTACAAGTACAAGAAGTCTACCTTCGAACGCGTAAAGAAACTGGCCGAAAGCAACAGCGCCAGTGCCGTGGAGCTCGAAACCGCCGAGTACAACATGAACGCGGCGGAACTTTCCGTGACCCGCAGCAAAAACGAAGTGGCCCAGGCCCAGCTGAACCTGAGCTACGCCACCATCAAGAGCCCCATCAACGGTGTAGTGCTTAAGCGCGCCGTAGACGTGGGCCAAACCGTGGCCGCCTCCATGAGCACCCCCACTTTGTTCATAATCGCAAAGGACCTTAGCCAGATGAAGGTCATGGCCGCCGTTGACGAGGCGGACATCGGCCAGGTAAAGGCCGGGCAGAAGGTCTCCTTTACTGTAGACGCATTTCAAAACGACAAGTTCAGCGGCAAGGTGCAGGAAGTTCGCCTGAACCCCACCACAACAAGCAACGTGGTCACCTACACCGTGGTCATCACCGCCGACAACCCTGAGCAAAAACTGCTCCCCGGCATGACCGCCACCTGCACCATCGTCACCCAGGAAATTCCCGACGCCATCGCCATCCCCGTAAAGGCATTGAAGTTTAAGCCCGCCGAAGGCACCCCCATGATGGATCCCAGGGACATGCCCCGCCCGCCCCACAGCGAAGGCTTCGGACCGCATCCAGGCTTTGCAGGCAAGGATGGCGAAACGCCTCCGACGCCCCCAGGCATGGGCCCGCCCCCCGGAGGCCCAGGTGATTTCGGCAAGGGTGGCCCAAAGAAAAATCGTCCGCCCAAACTTAAGGGCGATCACGTGTGGGTAAGCATTGATGGGAAAGCCGCCCCACGCCGGGTACAGATCGGCATTAGCGACGGCGTAAACGTACAAGTCCTCAAAGGTCTCAGCGTGGGCGACTCCGTAGTGGTCGGTCAAGAAACTACCGAAGTCAAAATGCCCCAAAAAGAAGACGCCAGCAGTCCCTTTATGCCAGGCCCGCCCGGCAAACGCAAAAAGAAATAGCTATCTTGTAATCGAGTGTACTGGTGTTTGGACATCCGTAAAGGCAAGTAAAGTCAAAAAGGAGGTTTTATGACTTTGAGGCCGAATTTCAGCGGATTCCTTTTTTCCGCGTGTCTGCAGTTTTCAGCAATAGCCGCTTTGGCCTGGACCATCGACGGCACAGTCGTCAACGAAGCTGGCTCCGCTATCGCCGGGGCAAACATCACCACATACAACTACGGTGGTTTCACAACCACATCTGATGCAAACGGGAAATTTTTCCTGAGCAACGACGAAGAACAAAGCATCGGCAGAGTCGCATCCCAGGGCAAGCTCTCCGTAACACGGGACGGCTTTTTTCTGAGCATCGCCAATCCGGCAGGCGGCACATTCAAGGCGTCACTGATGGACGCCCTGGGTAAGGTCCAGCAGCAACAAGAGTTCCATTCACAGAACGCAACCATTGACCTCAATAAATTCGCAGGCCAAAAGGTGATGATTCTCAAGGTCACCAGCGGCAGTGCCAACGAGAACTACATCCTTTCTCGCGGAGCCCTGATGAAGGCCGACGCCCCCCTCGCCTACTTGTCGTTCATGGCCGAAGGATATGCACCCCTCGCTTACCAGATGACCGCCGAAGTGGAAAACAACGTGATCATCACCATGAAGGAGAAAAGCGACGTTCCGGCATCCAGCTCCAGCAGCGTCAAGCCGCCGAGCTCCAGTTCTTCGAGGGCCGCATTCAGCAGCTCCAGCGAAGATGAAGTTGTAAACTGTACGGGCAAAGCCTACCCCGCCGGTAACCACAACATGACAATCAATGGTCGCACTTACATCATGCACGTGCCCAGCGCCTACAAGGGCACCGAGCCCGTTCCCCTGGTTGTCGACTACCACGGCATTGGCGGCAGCGGCGCAGGCCAGCTTAGCGGCACCAATTTCAAGAACCAGACCGATCCCGAAGGCGTCATCACCTTGTACCCCGATGGATCCACCCAAGGCTGGTCCGGCATGGGCCCCGGCTGGAACGTAGGTCCCTGCTGCTCCGCCCAGGACGACGTCCAGTTTACCCGCGACATGGTGAAGCAGGTAAAGTCCACCGTCTGCATCGACCCCAAGCGCATTTACGCCACCGGTTTCTCCATGGGCGGCGGCATGACCAACCACCTCGCCTGTAACGCCGCCGACCTGTTCGCCGCCTTCGCTCCTGCGGCCATGGACCTGAACACCGTCAACAGTGCATCCTGCAACCCGGCCCGCCCAGCATCCATCATCCTGTTCCGCAGCAAGAACGACAACGTCTGCATCTATAACGGCGGCGACAGCGGCCGTGGCGACGGATTGAACTTCTTGGGTGCCGAAAAGAACTTTGAATTCTGGGCAAACAAGAACGGCTGCACCGGCAGCCCCACCACCAACGCTCAAGGCTGCAGGGAATACTCCAACTGCAAGGACGGCGTAAAGGTAGTCTTCTGCGTCAACCAATATGCAGGCCACACCTACGCCGACGGCAGCATCGCCTGGCCCTTCGTAAAGCAGTATACGTTGCCGTAGCGCAAAGAAGAAAACTACAATACGATAAAACTAGCCTTCCTCCTCGGAGCCTTTCAGCTTTTTCGTCAGGGGGGGGCAGTTGCAAGTTCATCCAAGGGCAGGATGTTCAGGGCGTCCATGGCAAGCAGTCCATTTTTATCCTGGACAAGCAAGCCCATGCGAAGCAGCATCTGTACCGTCACCTTAACTTCGGTGGAGGTAATCTTGGGGTAGCATTTTTTCGCAATTTTCTCAAAATCGGCACCGGGCATGGCCTTGGCCACACGCTCTGCGGCAGCAGAACTGAGATTGCACTTGCCATCAGCAACCTGTTTCAGGTACACCGGACTGGAGAATTTTGCCTTCTGCGCAAAGGCACGCCAGGTAAAGCCTATACTGGACTTACTTTCGATGTAGTAGTCCATAATGTACTTGCGATAGTCCAGATATTCAACGACGGGGAGCGTCATTTATAAAAACAAAATTTTATGCAAAGTTTCAATCATCTCAATACAAGATAATTGTATTGTAGAATACAAAAAAATCCCTCATTTTAATCCAAAAATGGGTTCAAATGTCAAAAGGGGTTACCAAATTGCTTTTTTCCCAACAGTTGATACCCCAAAACACAATGTTATACGTAACAAAAACACTAAAATGGGTATATTCAACGTCACAACAGGGTACCAAAGTAGTCTTGTAAACCATTTTAGTACCCCCGATCACATGGAAAGATGGCAAAAGAGGGACGCATCACATTACTTTATCTAAAAAACGGGGTACCAAGACCGCACAACTTCTGCATTTGGTAACCTATTTTTGAATTTTAGGCATACAGAAAACGCAAAAAAGCAAAAGACCGCCCTCGGGACGGTCTTTTGAAACGCGACAACCGGCGCGACTCTCGGCTCTTAATCATTCATCATATGATCGAAGAACTTGCGGTAGTTGTCCTTGTCTTCGGTCTTACGGATGGCGATAGCGTCCTGGGGATGACGGTTCAGCATACCGGTGATCATCTGCGGGATGATGTAGCCCCATTCGTACTTTGCCTGGAGCGGGAGGAACAGTTCCTGGTAAGCATCGAGAACCGGACGCAGATCGTACTTGGGATTCTTCAGGAAGCCAAGGAGAAGTTCGGTGGTGCAGTTGCCTGCACCACGGCCCATACCGGAAACGGAACCGTCCAGGAAGTCAACGTGGTTGATGATAGCCTGGATGGTGTTGGAGAAAGCCAGCTGCTGTTTGTTGTGGCCGTGGAAACCGAACTGCTTGTTCTTTACGATGCCCTTATAGCGCTGCATTTCCTTATCGATGTCTTCCTGGTAGAAGGCGCGAAAGGGGTCCACGAGATAAAGCACGTTGGCCTTGCATTCTTCGTTGACCTGGTGCAGAGCTTCATCCAGTTCCGGACCGCGGTCACGGCTCACAGCCATGATGTTCAAGGTGGTTTCGTAGCCCATGTCGTGGAAGGCGTTCACCATTTCGATACCCTTGTCGATGTTCTTCACGTAAGAAGCTACGCGGAACATCTGGTACGGGCTTTCGGAAGCGGGCTTCACAGCGTCCATGTTCACGCGGCCCACGTCTGCCATAACGGCCATCTTCATCTTGGAATCGATGCCGTCCTTCACCTTCCACAGGAGATCGTCATCGCAGAACTTCCACGGGCCGTATTCCTTGGGGTCGAACAGTTCCGGAGAGTTCTTGTAACCCATTTCCATGTAGTCAACGCCAGCAGCGCTGAGGAGGGTGTAGAGACGACGGACGAATTCCAGGGAGAAGTCGTGCTTGTTGACGAGACCGCCATCGCGGATGGTGCAGTCGAGAACCTTAATGCTTTCGTAGTACATAAGCTTCGCAGTTATGAATTATGAGTTACGAATTACGAGTTTTTCTAAAACGTAACCTTTTTTCACAACATCCTTTTTAGTTAGGGTTTAGTTTTTGTTTTATGGGGGCAAAGGTAGATTAAACATTGACTCAAGTCAAGAGTATAGAGAGTAACCAATGAAAATTTATTCGTATTTAACGCATTTACTGCGTCATTTACACAAACTTTCTTTATTTTTTGTTGATATTCAACCTGTTACGAAGCGCAAGGACGAATTTCGCAGCATGCACAATAAACCGAAAGAAGCCTTTTTGCAACTCACTTTCATCTTTCGCAAA
Source organism: Fibrobacter sp. (assembly GCA_045597545.1). Classification (GTDB taxonomy): domain Bacteria; phylum Fibrobacterota; class Fibrobacteria; order Fibrobacterales; family Fibrobacteraceae; genus Fibrobacter. The sequence goes on along the minus strand of JAZLKH010000096.1, from coordinate 38,262 downwards.
ACATTTTAACGCAAATGTTGCGTATATAAAATCAATTCATTTCCGCCTACCCGTTTACTTGGAGAACCATTTCCAACATCATTTTCTCGCGTTTCACTGAGGGTTATTCAAATTTATGGCATGAGGACAAAGATTTTTTCATTATGCACTTTCGCAGCACTGGCAACTTTTGGCTTAGCCAATGCCGGCACATTTTACTATAACCAGGTCGGTTACGATGCCACCCAACCCAAATCCGTAGTAGTCAAGGGAGCCGCAGGCCTTGACGGAGCTGACTTCACCGTAGAATTAGACGGATCTGCAGTCTACTCCGGCAAATTGAGCAAGGGTACAAATCCCGACAACTGGATCAGCGGAAGCGATGTATTTTACACCGCAGACTTTTCCGGAGTGACCACCCCCGGAACATACACCATCAAGCTTTCCGACGGCTCCTCTCTGGAGAAGATTGTCATCGCCGAAAAAGCCCTGGCCGCAAACACCTTGAAGTCTGTGATGGACTATTTCTACAAGGACCGCGCCGACAAGGATCCCATCATCGGTTGGGACAAGAAGGTTTCGGTTTATGGAAGCAGTGGAGTCACCCGCGACGTTCACGGTGGCTGGTACGACGCCAGCGGTGACGTGAGCAAGTACTTTAGCCATCTTTCCTACGCCAACTACCTGAATCCACAGCAGATTCCGCTGACAGTCTGGGCATTGGCATTTACAGCCGAAAAGATGCCTAGCACCTTGACCGCAAACCCCTCCACCGTTACCGCCATCGACGAAGCTATTTACGGCGCAGACTTTTTGATGCGTATGCAGGACGAGTCCGGATTCTTCTACATGACGGTATTTGACAACTGGGGACAGGGCAACCGCTATCTTTGTGCATTCAGCGGAAGCGACGGCGTAAAGAGCGCAGACTACAAGACCGCATTCCGTGAAGGCGGCGGCATGGCCATTGCCGCTCTCGCCCGCGCATCAACTTTGAAGAAGAACGGCGACTACACCAGCGAACAATACTTGGCTGCCGCAATCAAGGGCTTTGAACATCTGCAAGGCAAGCAGTCCATCGACGGCACCTGCGAATACTGCGATGACGGCAAGGAAAACATCATTGACGATTACACCGCCTTGCTTGCCGCAACGGAACTGTACGCTGCCACAGAAGACAAGGCCTACTTGACTGAAGCCCGCAAGCGCGCACGACACCTAAGCAAACGTATGAGCGAAAAGGGCTATTTCTGGAGCGACGATGACGAAACTCGCCCCTTCTGGCATGCCAGTGACGCAGGTCTCCCGCTTGTTGCTTTAAGCCGTTTTGCGGAAATCGAGAGCAAGCAAGACATATCCTCGGACGAATTTATCGACAGAAGACCTGTTTGGGCTCGTCCCGACTGCGACTGCGATCCCGTGAACGAGCTCCTTTACCAGGTTGGAGACGCAATAAGTGCACACTTGAACCGGCTCGTTTCTGTAACTACAGAAGTGGACAATCCCTTCGGTTACGCCCGACAGACCGCAAAGACTCAAGGCGCCATCAAGAACACCTTCTTTATCCCTCACGATAACGAAAGTAAGTACTGGTGGCAAGGCGAAGACGCCCGCATTGCAAGCCTTTCCGCCGCAGTAATCTACGCCGCAAAGATTTTAGGCAAAGACGGAACGGACAGCGAGGCTATCAACAAATATGCCACCGACCAGCTGGACTGGATCCTGGGCAAGAATCCCTATGGCGTTTGCATGATGTATGGCAAGGGAAACAAAAATCCTGCGATTTACGACGGGACATCTAATTACGACGCCACCTTGGAAGGGGGCATCGCCAACGGCATCAGCGGCCTCAAGGAAGACGGCAGCGGAATAGTCTGGGACGATGTGGCCGCCATCGGAAAATCCAACGAACCCTGGAACAACTGGCGTTGGATTGAACAGTGGCTCCCCCACTCCACTTGGTACTTGATGGCATTAACCGCACGTTACGATGAAGTAACCAAGCCCATTATTGAGCCCATTTCCAGCGCAAGCATCAGGACAACCGTCGCAGAAGTCGGCAGCATTAAATTGCAGGGCCGCACACTGAACATCGACGTTATTGGAAACTCTATCAAGACGATTCAGCTCATCGACTTGAGCGGTCGCAAGGTCATGAGCCAACCCATTAACGGCAAATCCGTCACCATGGACTTGAGCGCCTTGAATAGCGGCGTTTACATGGTGCAGATTGGCGAAACCACAAAGAAGATTGCAGTAAAGTAATTTAGCCTTTGGAGAGAGTCAGAAGAACCGCACCTGCAAGGATAATGAAGGTTGCCAGAAGCAATTTGATGCGTTCCTTGGCCGTTTTATATTCTCCAAAGACAACTACGCCCCAGCAAAGGTTCACCAGCAGGTTCAGCTGGGTCAGAGGATAGCCAACAGCGTAACCCAGGGCACCGCCCGCCGCAATGGGAGCGATAGCCCAGAAGCAGCCGTGCATGCCGAACACCCAAAGAGCACCGGTTCCCACGCAAATGAGACTAGGTACCACCGGGAAACCGAAGGACTTCTTGCGTTTCAACGTAAGGATTCCCACAAGAACCTGGCTACCCACGAAGATACCGATGGATGCCGGACACATGAATTCCAGATCCGTAAGTTGAAGGCCATTGGCTGTGGCAATCTTAAAGGGAATGAGGTAAGTACCGAAAACGAATCCGCCCAAAAAAGAGCGCCAGTTCTTGAATACGGAACCACCAGTAGATGGCGTCAAACGGGACAAACCCACCAGGAAGCAGACGATCGCCGGAATGGAAAACTTAAAATCGGAAGTTTCGCCAAAGAGCAAGACCCCGGTCAAGAAAGACGACAGAATGCTCACGCCCATGGCACGAACGCCGGCGCCCGCAAGGTCCGCCTCGGCCTGCACCGCCCAGAAACTGAAGGCGCCGCCGGCTACCCACAGGACACCGCAAAGCAAGCCGATGGGATTCAGATTGAAAGTTCCCGTCACAAAGGCAATTACCAGGGAGCAGATAAGCGCACCCGTGGTCATCATGGAAAGGAAGGACCAAGAAGAGTAGGAGGACCACTTTTTCAGGGGCACCATGTAGGTGCCGAAAATGACGATGGCGAGCAAGGCGCCGATATAGCTATTTCCCAATGCAGAACCCCGCAAAGATGGATTGTAAAACGTCTTCAGATGAGATTTCGCCGGTGATGCCCTGGAGGGCGCGGCGAACGATTTGCATTTCAAAGGCCAGCAGTTCTACTGCGGGATTGGAGCGCAGCTGCGTAAGAACGCGGTCGATGCCAGCCAGAGCTTCCTCGAGGCAGGCCTTCTCACGTTCGCTGGTAATCCAGAGGTCTTCGGAATTTTCACGATTCTTGAAAAGACGGGCGTTGAGAGCAGATTTAAGTTCAGAAAGACCAGCGCCTGTTTTGGAAGAAATGGACAAGGAATCCAGAGCGTCGCCTTCGCGAGGATGACATGCGGGAATGCCGGCGCCTCGGCTCTGCTCGGCGACCATTAAATCCGCTTTGGTATAAAGAACCAAGTCTGGCGTAACGGTTTCTACGACGGAGTCTGCGGTTCCATCCACCAGCAGGATTTTCAAATCGGCTTCCGCAAGAATCTGCTTGCTCTTTTCCATGCTCAAGGCGTCCAGTGCATCTACAGCCTTTTCCGCAAGGCCCGCAGTATCCACCAAGCGAATTTCGCCACCATCCAGAAACAGGCGGACTTCCACGAAGTCGCGGGTAGTTCCCGCAATATCGCTCACAAGAATGCGGTCTTCGCCAAGCAGGGCATTTACCAAGCTGGACTTGCCCGCATTAGGGGCGCCGTACAAAACCACCAGAGGCAAGCGACCTACTTCAGCCTTACCGCGGAAACTGTTCAGAATATCTTGCACCGACTGTTGAATGCCAACAATGCGGGTTTCCCAACCGGCGTAATCCGGATCCGCTTCTTCCTCTGCAAAATCCACATCCAGTTCAAGACGAGCAGAAATATCCTTCACCTGGGCGGTGAGCGTCTGCACTTTCTTGGACAGGGCGCCGCTCAAAAGACGGTGAGCGTTTTCCAGTTCAGAACGGTTGGCGCTGTGAATAACGTCGGCCACGGATTCCGCCTGGGTCAAGTCCATCTTCCCATTCAAGAAGGCACGGCGGGTATATTCTCCAGGTTCCGCCAGACGAACGCCTTCAACCATGCGGCAAGCCTGTAGCAGGTCGCGAACAATGAGGGGATTTCCGTGAGGGTACAGCTCCAACACATCTTCGCCGGTGTAGGAATTGGGACCTTCAAAATACAAGTAAAGCAGACTATCGATGACGGCTCCGGCGCGGCACCCGTGCGGCATACCGGCCGGCCATTTTGCCGTACCCAACTTAGCCATGTGGGACTTTAGCCCTGCCACAGCATTTTCGCCAAAGAGCGCCTTGACCACATCACGAACCTGAGGGCCACTCACGCGAATAGCGGCAACGGCACTAACGCCGTTTGGGGTCATGGGGGCAACGATAGTCTTTTTTTCCATACTTTCCAAAAATAGAAATTCCAACGGGGATTGTTCAAACTCCATATGGTCTTTCGACTATCAATTGTGCTAACTGTTACATCTTTTTCTAAATTCACTTGCATGAGTCAGTTCAAGATTATTTCTCGCCCTTTGGGCACCGTACAATGTTACGTTTTGCAGCGCGACGACGGTGCCGAATTTGAAGTTTTAAGCGGTTTTGGCGCAGGCCTTAACGCATGGCGCGTTCCCATAGCAAGTGCAAACTCCAGCAGCCCTAATGTTCCCTGCGGCAACGGCGACACAACCAGAGACAGCAAAGGTAACCTCCGCGATCTGCTCTTTGGTTACCGCGATGGCTCCACCCTGCACCAGATTGCCCCCGACACCAACGCCGGCTGCCGCCTCAGCCCATTCCCGGGCCGCACCGCCTACGCCAAGTTCACCTGGAAAGGCGAAACCTATCAGCTTGTGAACAACGTAAGCTGGGCGCCCCATGCCCTCCATGGTTTCTTGACCAACAAGGAATGGAAATTCGAGAGCTTCGAAAGCGACAGCGAAAAATGCGTAGCCGTTTTCAGCTGCGACTGGCCCGGCGCCTTCGCGGGATTCCCCTTCCCCTTCCGCGCCGTGAACAAGGTGACCTTCACCGGCGAAAGCGCCACCATCGAAGCTTGCGTCACCAATGTGGGCAACAAGGAACTCCCCTACTCCGAGGGTTGGCACCCCTACTTTATGCTGGGCGAAAAAATCGACGGACTCACCATGAGCCTGCCAGCAAGCAACCTGGCCCTGCTGGACTCCGCGGATCTGCCCACCGGCAACTTCAAGGCGGACACCCGCTTCGTAGGCGGTCGCAAGATCGGCGATGAATTCATCAACGACTGCTTCTGCCTAGGCACGGAAATTGCAAACAGCACCGCTACAGCCAAGCAGCCAGCCAATGCCCCGGTAAGCAACGGGAATACCGCCCACGTAGTCCTTTCCTCTGCGGACCACAGCCTGGACATTTGGCAGTGCACCGGTAGCGAGCAGTACAACGCCATCCAGATTTACACGCCCCCTGACCGCATGAGCATCGCCATCGAGCCCATGACCTCCGAGCCCGACGCCTTGAACCACCACCGCGGTCTCATCGTCATCCCTCCGGGAGAATCCAGGACTTTCACCTTCGGCGCAATTTACAAGTAAGTCTCGACGTTGTCCGCCAACAGGGCATCGCGACATCCGCGACAGTCAAAAAAATTTCAACGGCAGGCTCAAAACCTGCCGTTTTTTGTTAACTACAACGAAACAATTTGCCGTTTTCATCAAAAATTCGCCATTTTTTGTTGTTTACAATTATTCAACACTTTAAATCACACCCTTCAAAAAAAAATTTCCACATGGGTTTCTTTTATATAGTTTAAGGTAAAATTGTATAAGGAGTGTTTTATGGATTTTAGGAAAACCATGCTCGCATTCGGTTTGGCTGCTGCCGCCTCTCAGGCCGCCATCAGCTACGCACCGGTAAACCCCAACGCAACTGAAAGTGCCAAGAAGCTTTACAACTTCCTGGCAACCAACTTCGGCACCCACACCATTTCCGGCGTGCAGACCGGCGACGTAGACACCGACAAGGTCAAGGACATGGTCGACGTCCAGACCGTTTACGAAGCAGCTGGCAAGTACCCTGCTCTCGTTGGTTTCGACTTCCTATTCGCCAATGGCATAAAGGCAAACGACGCCTGGTACAAGCAGTACACCCAGACTGCAGTAGACGCTGCAGCAGACCTCTGGAAGGAAGGCGGCATCCCCGCATTCTCTTGGCACTGGAAGGACCCCAGTCATACCATTGACGCTTTCTATACCAAGGGCGGCAACAGCAAGGAATTCACCACTTTCGACTATACCAAGGGTTTCAAGGCCGGTACCACTGAATGGGACGAATCATCCGAGACCTACAAGCAGATTGTAGAAGATATCGACGAAATCGCAGTCTACTTCAAGCAACTTCAGGAAAAGGGCGTTGCAGCAATCTTTCGCCCCCTCCATGAATCCGGCGGTGCATTCTTCTGGTGGAGTGCAGTGACCAACGCCAGCGATATGCACAAGGGTGCCGAATACGCCGCCCTCTACCGCCTGGTTTACGATCGTATGGTTAAGACTAACGGCGTGAACAATCTAGTCTGGGTCTGGAATGCACAGACCGACATCTTCAACGACGCAACTTGGAATCCGGGTGCAGAATATTACGACGTATTCTCCGTAGATATCTACAACTCCGCTTACGACTACCAGAGCAATTCCGCAGCCTTCAAGCAGATGCAGCAGATTAACGGCAACAAGATTTTGGCCCTCTCCGAAAACGGTCCCATCCCCGACGCCTCCCTGATGCACGCCGACGGCGCCGTCTGGAGTTGGAACATGCCCTGGTACGAATCCTGGGATGGAAAGTTTGTTAGCAAAACCAAGAACACCGTCTGGGAAGCCAACTTGAAGTCTCCCTGTGTTTACGCTCTTGAAGACATGCCCGGTTGGGACAAGTACACCATCAGCAACACCCCGGCTGCCGCTTGCGAAGTTGGCTACGCCCTTGCCGACCTGGACACAGCAGTTGACCACACCGTCAACTTACCCGCAGACATTGACAAGAACGGCTACCTGATGGTTACCGCAAGCGCAACTTCTGCCGATACCGCCAAGGGCAACATCATCATCAAGGAAGGCAAGATCGACCTTTCTACCGCAAGGACTGTTACCCTGGAAGTGGACAACTCCAACAATGACGCTGGCGTATGGTTCACCATCGCCTTCCTGAGCGGCGCTCCGGATTGGGCATGGGCTCAGCCCGATGGCTGCTGGATCAACGGTGGCGAAGTAACCTCTTGTGAAATTGACCTTAGCACCACCGCAAAGGACCAGGTCGTTCTTGAAGGTGATGACTACACCAACTTCATGAAGAACATCAGCAAGTTCTACATTGAATTCTTTGGTGCGGGCTGGTCTGGCACGTTGTTCTTTGACGACGTAAAGACTAATGCAGGCGTTGTCATCAACGACTTCAACAAGGCAGGAAAGATTACCGTTGAACAAGGCAGCTTCGTCAAGGCGGAAATCGTTGGTAACGGAAGTTCCTCCGCAATTCGTCAGGTCGCAGCAACCAGCCCCACAAAGCTCAGCGTACAGGGCAAGACAATTATGCTTTCTACCGCCAAGTCCGGCAGCTTTAGCGTTGACGTATTCGGCATGAACGGCAAGCGCGTAGCAACCCTCTATAGAGGAGCCCTCACTGCAGGTTCCCACGCGTTCAGCATGGCAGACCTTGCCAAGGGTCAATACATCGTTCGAGTAAAGGGTGCTGGCATTGCAGCAACTCAGCCAGTCAAGATTAAGTAATACGCTTTTTTCTCCTTAAGATAAAGTGCCTCGGGATTCGTCTCGAGGCACTTTTTTATTAATGAAGCGATTATTTCAACGATTTAAGTTTTTTAGAACATTCCCCCATTTTGAAAAAATAATCTGTGAATATAGATTTAAGGCGGTTTAATTAAGGAGTGTTTATGGGATTACGTTTTGGTTCCGCAAAATACATCATTTCTATGGTGACAACAGCGGTTCTCGCCACCGCTGCAAATGCAGCCCCCACCATCTACGAAGCAGAAGAGCAGCCCGGCATAGACGCAACTGCCATTTTGGATAGCGCCAATTATTCTGGTGGAAAATATGTGTCCATCGGAACAACAGGTATGACTTTTAACATAACTGTCGAAGAAACTGCTATTTACGACATTACTACCCACGTATTGATCAAGCAATACGATTGGACTACTTCTGAAATTCAGGTGGACGGCGTGAAGGTGGGCTCCATGCTGACAACGCCTCGTAACTGCGATTCCTCCTATGTGGTTTCCGCTTCCGCCAAAATGAAAACGGGCGAGCACAAAATTACAGTGGGCAACGGAGCAATTGGCGTAGACTACATTACTGTGGAGCGCCACCCGAATCCAGTTTTCAACATCAGCCCAGTCCCCGTTACGCCAAACGCCTCCGAAAGCGCCAAGAAGGTCATGACTTTTCTCCGCGACAACTTCGGTAAAAAGACCATCAGCGGCATGATGATCAGCGACCAGAACTTCAACTACGATTACGGCAACATGAAGCTGCTCTCTGCCGCGGAGTGTACCCCCCAGGACTCCTGCAAGTTCCTGAACGGCGAAGACACCTGGAAGGGCCAAACCGACATCGCCGAATTCTACAAGCGTTCCGGCCACTACCCTGCCGTAGGCGGTTTCGACATGCTCTTTGCCGCAGGCGGCCACCATGAAGAAGGCTGGTTCAGGGGCTACACCGAAAACAACCTGGTGATGACCGAGGAACTCTGGAAACTGGGCGGCATCCCCACCTACACCTGGCACTGGAAAGTTGGCCAGGACACCGTATTCTACACCCAGAACAACGGTTTCAAGAATGCAGGCTGCACAGAAGGTGTTGCAGGCACCGCCGAAAACAACACCTGCTTTAACTACACCAAGGCTTTCAAGGGCGAGCAGTGCGCCGAAATCGACGAAAGTTCCCAGGAATACAAAGACATCGTCGCCGACGTGGATATCGTCTCCGGCTACTTCAAGCAGCTAGAAGAAAAGGGCATCGCCGTGCTGTGGCGTCCGCTCCACGAAGCAAGCGGCGGCTGGTTCTGGTGGGGCGTGGCAAGCCCGGAGTGTTACGTTCAGCTCTACCGCCTCGTATTTAACCGCATGGTGGTAGACAACAAACTCACAAACCTCATCTGGGTTTGGAACATCAATACGGATCCCAAGTATGGTTATGATTACGGGGCGCTCAACGGCGAATGGTATCCTGGTGACGAGTACGTAGACATCGTGGCGGTAGACATCTACGACGCCCTTCTGAATCACAACTCCGCAGCCAATTACTATAACAAGATTATCGATGAGGTCGGCACAAACAAGATGATCGCCCTCTCCGAAAATGGTGCCATCCCCGATATCGACAGCCTTGCCGAAGACAAGAACTACTGGAGCTATTGGATGACTTGGAGCCAGACCTGGAGCGGAAACTTCTTGGACAAGACTCCTAACGACATGTGGAAACGCAACCTGGACGACGAACGCATCATCGCCCTAGATGACATGCCGGGCTGGGACAACGTAGTTGCAGGAATTGCAAACCGCAAACAGCTCGTCTCAAATAAACTAACTGCAAACGTTCGAGGCAGAGCAATCCAGTTGAACATTCCCGCAGCTGGCCGTGGCGCCATCGCCCTCTACGACCTCCGCGGAAAGCAGGTGATAAGCATTGCCCAGGGCAACATCCACGCAGGTACGTTATCCTTCAGCACAGGCGACCTCGCCCATGGAAACTACATTCTTCGCGCCAAGGTGGGAAGTTTCTCTTTGAACAAGGTCGTAAACGTTCAATAGGCTACATCGCCTGATTTTAAAGTAAAAGGACTGCCCCGCATAAGTGGAGCAGTCCTTTTTTTTATATGCAGCCCAGGAATCAGTTTTTCACCTGGAATGTTTTGCCGTTTCCCTTTAGCAAATACACTCCCTTGCGCTGGTTGCGAACGTAAAGGCCTTCGCTTTCGCCCAGCAAGTTACCGTTCATGTCAAAGATTTTATAAGTACCCTTTTGAGCCGGATTCAGGCGCATTCCCTGTCGGATTACGGAACCTTCATCCTCGCCTACAAAATCCAGCCAGTCGATATTCACGTAGGAACCGTCGATTACAAGCTTCAGCACATGTTCGCCGGACGTTAGATTTATCGTTTTAAAGTTGATTTCCTTGTAATCGCCCCAGCCGCCGATGCTATCCACGACCACGGTATCCGAAACAACCTTGTCATCTAATTCCAAGTGGAAGGCGCTACCCTTTGCAGCACTAGCAACGCGAGCAGTCGCAGAAAAGGCGTCCGCATCGGCAACATTTACGGTATACTTCAGCCATTCGCCTTTTTCGGTGTAGCCAATAACGTAGGAGCCGGGCTCTGCGGCTAGTTCCTCGATATCTACGCCATCGTTGCGGTAGGCCTTGGACTTGTTTTCGGAATCGTTGTCTGCGTAGGATTTCCCGATGGAGCCTACGCCCGGTTCATCATAATTTTCAACTTCAATCTTACCCGGGATTTCAGCAGCAACACCCTTGAAAGGAGTATGAGGAGACGGCGGAACCGAAACGCGGTTCATGTGCTCCAGCATGACCTTGGCGTAACGCTTGCCGAATTCCACATAGGCGTTGCGGGTGAAATGATAACTGTCGCCCTTGCCTTCGAGGCCGCTAGAAGAAACAGGCCAAGCGTTGTCCATCACCTTGGAAATACGCTGAACCTGGCTTGTGCTAAATCCCCTGCAGCAGCCGGATTCCAGCATTTCGCCGGCAAGGAGCGGCACCGTATCGGCGCTGAGGCCAAGGTCGGTAAGCATGTCGTCGCGAATCTTCTTTAAGTCTTCGGCCCAATGGCTGTTGTTCCAATCGGATTCACCCTGATGCACGATGATACCCTTGATGACGCCATCCTTCTGGGCAATTTTTGCAAGGTCGATAATGCGCTTGTACAAGTTGCTGTCGTAGGCCTTGGCCCAGTTGATAATCCAGTTTTCCTTTTGACGATCAGGATCTTCTAGGTAAGCCTGCCAATTGTCCTTGTCGAACAGCTTAAGGGCGGTGCCGCCTACGGCCACAGAAATAATGCCCACGGTCACATCGGGCAGGGAATCTACCAGAGTACGACCAAAGTAATCAGCCACGGAAATGCTAGGAGGATTGTCGCAGTTTGCCAGCTGGGAAGTGGCATCGGTCCAGACACCCATGGTGCGGCCCTTTGCGGGGCAGTCCATAGAGGGCAAAAGCTTGAATCTATCATAAGGTTTTGTTTCGGGTTCAGACGCCGGAGATGCCCCCGCCATATTGGACTGGCCAAAGGCGATATAGATGTGAAAATTGGGGTCGGGAGCGGCGCTTACACTAGAAGCCACGCCCACCAACATCGCCCCCGCCACAGCGAGACTTTTCAACAAACATTTACCCATAAGAACACCCTTTACAATGGTTACAGTGCTTCAATATGAATATAGGAGGTTTTTGCCCAGATTTCTCATATTAAAGAGCTTTCTTCGTGGAAGATTTATCCATAGGCGGCCATAAGACCTGTGAGAACTATTAAGCGTGGGCCCCCACAAAAAAGACTTTTTCTAAATTTGCATCCGTATGGAAAAGCATCCCCTTTATTTTACTATTCACGGCCACTTTTATCAGCCGCCCCGCGAAAACCCTTGGACTGGAGTCATCGAGAACCAGCCCAGCGCACGCCCCCATCATGACTGGAATGACCGCATTGCAAGTCAGTGCTACAGTCCTAACTCCGCCAGCCGTATTCTTTCCCCTAACGGACGCATCGTAGACATCGTCAACAACTACGATTTCATGAGCTTCAATATGGGTCCCACCCTCATGGGATGGATTCGCACCCATACACCGGAAACCTACAAGCGCATCCAGGAAGCCGACAAGCGCAGCATCGAGCGCCTTGGCCACGGCAACGCCATCGCCCAGGTGTACAACCACGTCATCATGCCCCTGGCCTCCGCCGAAGACAAGAAGACCCAGATCCACTGGGGTATCGAGGATTTCAAGAGCCATTTCGGCCGTATGCCCGAGGCCATGTGGCTTGCCGAAACCGCCATCAACTTTGAGACGGTCGTCGAGCTCATCAAAGCCGGCATCAAGTTCACCATCCTCTCCCCCACCCAGGCCGATTCCTTCCGCGCCCTGGCCGAGGACGGCTCCGCCATGGACGGCGAATGGCAAGGTTGCTCCAACACCGATATCGACACCACACGCCCCTACCGCATCTACCCCCGCGACAAGGAAGGCAACCTGGTTTGCGACGGTTACCTGGACGTATTCTTCTACAACCCCTGGCTTTCTTCCGCTGTAGGCTTCGAGCACCTGCTCCGCGACGCGGGCACCTTCGGCCGTCGCATCAAGGACGCCTGGGACGAAAACCGGGTCGACCCACAGCTGGTAAGCATCGGCACCGACGGCGAATCCTACGGTCACCACGAACCTTTCGGCGACATGTGCGCCGCATGGCTCTACAACCACTACGCACCGGAGAACAACAAGGTTCCGGTGAACTACGGCTGGTTCCTGGAAAAGTTCCCGCCCAAGCACGAAGTCCTTCTGAAGAACTTCCACAGCGAAGGCTGCGCCTGGAGCTGCGCCCACGGCGTTGGCCGCTGGTACCGCGACTGCGGCTGCTCCACCGGTGGCGGCCCCGATTGGAACCAGAAGTGGCGAGGTCCCCTCCGCGACGCCTTCAACCATTTGAAGAAGCTGGCCGACGATGTTTTCATCCGTGAATTCGCCAAGCTTTCCAAGGTGGACCCCTGGGAAGCCCGCAACAACTATGTGCAGGCCCTGGTGGTCCCCGAAGACAAGAGCCGCCTCAAGGCTTTCCTGGACGCAACCGTCAGCAATCCCGAAAACGAAGTCCAGTGCGCCCGCGCCGTTCGCCTTCTTGAAATCCAGAAGTTCTGCATGTTCAGCTTTACCAGCTGCGGCTGGTTCTTCAACGACATCGAAGGTCTGGAACCGGTGCAGAACATGCGCTATGCGCTGCGCGCCATGGAACTTTTGGATCCGTTCCTGCCCCGCGGCCACCACATCCGCAACCAGGTGCTGAGCATTCTCGCCCGCGCCACCAGTAACGAACACAAGTGGAACGGCGCCGAGGTATTTACCCGCTACGCCGAGGAACAGGTTCCCGTCATCGTAAAGCAGATGGCCGAACGGGCCGCCATCTTCCACATGGGCCTCGAAGACGGCTACGAAAACAAGGACGAACGCATGGTGGCAACCAAGATTGCCAGCCGCAAGCGCCAGACCCTGGTCCGCGCCGAATACAACGACAAGCAGATTGGAGAAACCCGCGTCGCCACCGTCCTGGTGATTACCGACCAGCTGGGCCGAGTAAACATTGTGGTGGCCGATGGCGAAAACGAGCAAAACGAACTGAAGTTTGCCGAGAACGCCAACATGTCCACGGAACAGCTCCAGAGCGAATACCCCACCGCCTACGTGGTTCGCATGAAGGACTTGATGAGCGACTCCTTGAAGCGCATCAACCAGCTGTCTACCCGTAAGGACCTGACCACCATTACGGAATCCTTCTCCAACATCGCCGCAGCCCACGGTCTTTCCATCGACAGCCTGGCCGACCCCGACCATACCCTGCCCGATACGGTCCGCAAGATCCTCTCCCTGGAAATAAACTCCAAGATCCATCATCTTGCACTGCAGTACATGGAAAAGGACAACAGCGCCGTCTTTGAAGAAATCCGGGACCTGGTCGACGAAGCCATCTCCCTGGACACCACCTTCAGCTTCGGCGGTACCGGCAGAATGTTCTACGCCAAGCTCTGCGAACTCATCGACGCTGTTTCCGCCAAGTACAGCAAGGGCACCGTGGACCACATCACCGGCCTCATCACCGTAGCCGACTGGCTCCACCTGGGCATCGACAAGACCAGCCTCGAGAACAAGGTGTTCCCCTTCTACAAGGAATACATCAAGAATCCCGAAGGCAAGCTGACCGGTCTCAAGCCCATGTTCAGCTGGTTGAACTTCGAGGTGTAACTTGTACAAGATTTCCGAAAAGCCCCTGATTACCGCCCAGCAGATTCAGCTCCGAGTCAAGGAGCTGGCCGCTCAGATTTCGGAGGAATTCGAATTCGACGTGCTCCTGTCGGCACTTACCGGCGCCTACATGTTTACGGCGGACCTGAGCAGGGCCATCGGAAATAGCAACCAGGAAATCGCCTTTATCAAGGCCTCCAGCTACGGCAATTCCACCGAGTCCTGCGGTAAGCTCATGGTCTCGGGCCTCGAAAAGCTGGACCTTAGGGGTAAGCGCGTTCTGCTGGTGGACGACATCCTGGACACAGGCAACACTATGTATTCCCTGGTAGAAATGCTCCGTGAAACCGGGACTGCAGAAATTCGAACCTGCGTGCTGCTGAACAAGCCAGCCCGCAGACTCGTGGACCATAACGCCAATTATGTAGGCTTCGAAATTGCCAATGAATTCGTGGTGGGATACGGTTTGGACTACGCCGAAAAATACCGGACCCTCCCCGAAATCTGGACACTGCACGAAACATAGATTTGAATTATGGCAAATAACGATTTTGATGACGTAAGGCTACACGCCACGCAAACCATCGACGCCGTAGGACGCAGCTATAGCAGAATCAGCCTGGGTAAGCGTCTCCTTATCAACCTGGTTGTCTGCCTGCTGTTCTTCGCAGGCGGGTTCGTCACCAGCAATGTATTGAACAGGGTTCCAAGCGAAGGCACCATCGAAAAGGTGGCCGCCCAGCCGGACTTGCCCAACAAGTGCAAGTTCCGCTACGACCGCGCCATGGAATACGCCATTATGCATGAGTGCGTCTTTGCCAAGGGCACTCCCAGTAACGATGTGGACCTGATCCAGCGAATCAACTACTGCACCTGTGCCCTCGAGGGCGTGCAAAAGAAGAAACCCTACCAGAAGATGTTCGAGAACAACCTGGTGGATTTCACCTTCAAAATCCGCGAAGAAAACCTTTGCCAAGAAAACAAAGTGATACCCACCTTGGAAAACGAAGAACCTACAAAAAAATAGGGGCCCACGCAGATTAGCTCTCGCAGCGCAGATGGTTACAAATATGACTATTGAAGAAATTGAAATTCGTATCCGCGAAGAAGCAGAGAACCTGTTGCAGCAGGAACCCCTTTCGATTTTGATGCTCAAGGAACAGGTGACCTCCCGAAAGAACTTTGCCGAAATGCTTTCCGTCACCCTGTCCTGTCAGCTGGCCGGAGAAGTCATCGACCGCGCCGAGCTGGAGCGAATGTTCAACACCCTCTACGACAAGTACCCCGAACTGGTTCTGAGCGCAGGCAAGGACTTGCACGCCACGGTGATGCGCGACCCCGCCTGCACAAGCTACCTGGAACCGATGCTGTTCTTCAAGGGTTTCCAGGGTTTGCAGGCCTATCGCGTAGCCCATGTCCTTTGGGAAGAAAACAGACCCTTCCCCGCCAAGATGCTGCAGAGCATCATCAGCCGCAAGTTCGGCATGGACATCCACCCCGCCGCAAAAATCGGCTACGGCTTGCTCGTCGACCATGCGACAAACATCGTCATAGGCGAAACGGCAGTCATTGGCAACAACGTTTCGCTACTCCATGGCGTAACCCTGGGCGGTACCGGCAATGAATGCGGCGACCGTCATCCGAAACTGGGTGCGGGCGTCATGGTGGGCGCCCATGCTCAGCTGCTGGGCAACATCCACATCGGTGACGGCGCAAAGATCGGCGCAGGCGCTGTGGTGGTGTGCGACGTTCCGGCGCATACGACATACGCAGGCGTCCCCGCGGTTCAGGTGGGCAGGCCCCACGACGAAATGCCCAGCTTCAACATGCAGCAGGACTTTACTAGAGATGCGTAGCATCTCTAATTACGAGTTACGAATTATGAATTACAAGAGGTGAGGTCAACACTCATCTACATGTTATTCCGTGCAAGATCAACGTCGCAATAGCCCCAAGAAGATGAACAAGAAAGCACGTATCGCCTTCATCAGCAAAAAGTTGGACGAACTGTTTCCCAACCCGCCCATTCCCTTGGACTTTACATCACCATTTACCTTGCTGGTGGCAGTCGTCCTGAGCGCTCAATGCACCGACCTCAGAGTAAACCAGGTGACCGCAGTGCTTTTCAAAGTTGCAGATACTCCGGCAAAAATGGTTGCCCTTGGCGTAGACAAGATCGCAGAAATCATCAAGCCCTGCGGTTTCTTCAACACGAAGAGCGTGAACCTCTACAATATGGCCGCAGTCTTGTTGGAACGCTTCAACGGCGAGGTGCCCCACACTTTTGAAGAACTGGAAAGCCTACCCGGTGTGGGGCACAAGACGGCCAGCGTCATCATGAGCCACATCTTCAAGCTGGCCGCCTTCCCGGTGGATACTCATATCCACCGCCTCGCCCAGCGCTGGGGAATCAGCGACGGCACCTCCGTAGAAAAGACCGAGGCAGACATCAAAAAAGTCTTCCCCAAAAGCGAATGGGAAAAGCGCCACCTGCAAATCATCTACTTCGGACGCACCTACTGCAAAGCGTTAGGGCACAAGAAAGAAAAATGCCCCATTTGTTGCGAGTTATAGCATTAAAGAAAGTATAAATAAATCTCAGTGAAGAAGGATAAGGACATCACCTCCATGGCAGTCCGCACCATCATTATTGTCAAGCAGCGAACAGAACTACTTCTGTTTCAACAATTCATCAAAGTAGCAGATGGTCTTCTCAAGGCCCTTACGCAGCGGAATTGTAGGCTCCCAACCGAGAGCGCTCTTGGCGAGGTCAATGTTCGGGCGGCGCATTTTCGGGTCATCACCGGGCAGCGGCTGATAGACAATCTTACTCTTGGAACCAGTCAGGTCCAAAACTTCCTTTGCAAGCTCTAGCATCGTAAATTCGCCGGGGTTGCCGATGTTCACAGGTCCAATAATCTTGTCTTGGTTCATCATGCGGACAAAGCCTTCGATGAGGTCATCCACATAGCAGAAGCTACGGGTCTGGGAACCATCGCCGTAGATGGTGATGTCTTCGCCCTTCAATGCCTGCACAATAAAGTTGCTGACCACGCGGCCATCATTGGGCAACATACGGGGGCCGTAGGTATTGAAAATACGCACGATGCGAATGTCCACGTTGTTCTGGCGGTGGTAATCCATGAACAAGGTTTCAGCCACGCGCTTGCCCTCATCGTAACAGCTGCGAATACCTATGGGATTTACGTTTCCCCAGTAGTCTTCGGTCTGCGGGTGCACTGCCGGGTCGCCATAGACTTCGCTGGTGCTCGCCTGCAAAATGCGGGCATGCACTCGCTTTGCCATGCCAAGCATGTTGATTGCACCCATCACACTAGTCTTGATGGTCTTCACCGGATTGTACTGGTAATGAATGGGACTTGCAGGGCATGCCAAGTTGAAGATGCGGTCCACTTCCAGAAGGATAGGCTCGGTCACATCGTGGCGGATCAACTCAAAGTTGCGGTTGTCGCGAAGATGATTCACGTTAGCCATGCGGCCCGTAAAATAGTTATCGAGGCAAATGACTTCGTGACCGTCATTCAAAAGACGTTCGCAAAGATGACTTCCCAAAAAACCAGCACCACCAGTAACTAAACAGCGCATAAAAACTCCAAAATTTTGCTTGCTAAATATAAGTTATTTTACAGTTCCCACCAAGGCACAGCCCAGACCGATTCCGAAACCAGATAGGGGTAAGGCGTATTGCAAGCGATAAGCCCGCAAGCAACGCTCTCTTTCGGGAACGTTTCCTTAAAAGAGGCAAAGCCCTTAGCATCTTTTTTGGTCGGGTGCGAAGCCAATTTAAATTCAATAGGGTAAAGCTTCCCGGCACTTTCTAGCAGCAGATCCACTTCGGCACCAGCATGGGTTCTGTAATGGTAAAGTTCCGGGCGCACATTCCATGCGCTTATTCGCTTGACAATTTCCATGACCACGAAAGATTCAAAAACATGCCCGTAAAGCGGGTGCGACGAAAGAATCTCGGGAGAAAAAATTCCCTGCAGGGCACAAAGGAAACCCGTATCAATAAAATACCCCTTGGCCTTTCCAGAAATTCTCTTGATTGGATTTCGGTTAAATGCAGGAACCTTTAGCCATTGGTAAGAAGCCTCGCAAATGCGTTCCCAACGAAGCGCCGTGGTGCGATCAACACCCAGGTCGCGCCCCAGTTCATTGGCATTAATCTCTTGAGCCGATAGCGCAGAAAGCAACCGAACGAATCTTGTAAACAAAGTCAAGTCGGCAACTTCGGCAATGGTTCGTACATCCCGCTCTATGTACGTTCTTAAATAGCTTGAAAAATAATCACCTAAAATTTCGTCCGGCAGGTCTATGATTCCGGGCATTCCTCCGCGCCACATTAGGCGACTCACATTAGGAACGCTTCCGTCACCAAACCCTGAAAAATCTTCCGAACCAGCAAGCCAGCTTTCAAGAATCCCCTCACCATTTTTTTCAGCAAGTTCCTTGTAGCAGAGCGGGTACAAGTCAAGCACCGCCACACGGCCTGCCATGGATTCCGCAGCATTCTTCAGCACACTCATGTTCTGGGAACCACTCAGGTAGAACAAAGACTTTTGCGAAGGAAGTGCATCCACGAAGCGCTTGACAGAAGAAAGCACCTGAGGAGCATATTGCACTTCATCTAAAAAGGCTGGCAAGCCAAGCGATTTCAAGAATAGGTCAGGGTCAGCCTTGGCTCCACGGACATCTGCATAGGGGTCAAAAGTCACAAGGGACTCTGGCTGCACAAATTCCTTTAGCAAAGTTGTTTTACCCACCTGCCTTGCACCAGTCAACAAAACGATAGGAAAATACTGAAACAGGTATTCTAGACGCTTACGAATGAATCTGGATTTCAAATTTTACCTCAATATTTAGGCATAATATACATAAATATCAAGAAAAAAATAAAGTTTACCAAGATATTTGAGTTTCAAATCCATAAATATCAAGGTAAATACACGTTTAAGTGTTATTTTGCAAATTTTTCAGCTATTCTTCTTCCCCATCCCGATTATCTTCGGGAGGCATGGCGGCAATCCCATTCAAGGCCACCAGGCGAATGCCGCGCAGCGTAAGAAACGGGTCATACTTGTCAATCAGGGTTGTGCGACGGGCAATGGTCTTGCCCCAGCCGCCAGTTGCATAGACCGGCACGTTTTCGCAGCCCAGTTCCTTCTTGATCTGGCCAATCAGAATTTCCAGTTCAGCCAAAAAGCCAAACAGCAAGCCAGAACGAATCGCGTCGTCGGTATTGTCAGCAATGACCTTCTCGGGCCACTCAATGGTCACGGGAAGCAAGCGGGCCGCCTTTTCAGTCAAAGCGTCGAGACTTGCGTTGATGCCCGGGATAATCACGCCACCCACAAAGGCGCCATTCTTCATCACGTCAAAAGTCGTTGCCGTACCCATGTCGACGATGATTGCATTTTCAAAACCGGCCTCGCGCATGGCAAGAACATTGCACAAACGATCTGCGCCTGCCATAGACGGGTTCTGGTAATCAATCTTTAAACCCATGCAGTTCTTGGAATTCACCACCTGCACATGTTTTTTCAGCAGAGAATCCAAAGCCTTAATCCAAGGACGTTCCAGAGCAGGGACCACTGTAGAAAGACCGACATGGGTTATCTCGCTAGGCTTAATCTTGGAAAAACCAAGAAGCCCCCCCACCTTATTCATCACCTCGTCAGAAGTGGTTTCCTTGCGGGTAGTCAGGCGCCAGTAATCCACCACCTTGGTCCCCTTGAAAATTCCAAGGACCGTATGAGTGTTTCCGACGTCAACAACAAGTGTAACAGAATCAGCCATACTCTCTACTTGCGCGCAGCGCCATCCTTAATCTTTCGTCTCTCGTCTTTCGTCTATAGCGCCAAAGGCGCGTTCTAAATGCGCATAGAAATATCAAGGGCCTTCACGCTGTGGGTCAATGCTCCAACAGAGATGAAGTCCAGGCCCAAAGTTGCGATTTCCTTGGCACGTTCCAGAGTCATGTTACCGGAACCTTCCACCAAGCACTTGTCGCCGCTTTCCTTGATAATCTTCAGAGCTTCGCCCATCATCTCGTTGCTCATGTTGTCGAGCTTGATCACGTCCACACCCTTGTTCAAAAGTGCGCGGAGCTGTTCGAAGTTTTCCACTTCCATTTCCACCATGAGGTTGTCCTTGTTATTCTGCTTTACAACAGCCAAGGCTTCCAGCACGCCACCAGCAGCAGCAATGTGGTTGTCCTTTACAAGCACCATGTCAAAGAGGCCCATGCGATGGTTAGAACCGCCGCCAACGCGAACGGCATACTTCTGCAATGTTCTAAAACCAGGAACAGTCTTGCGGGTATCGAGGACCTTTGTCTTGCCGCCCTTCAAGGCTTCTTGGAAGGTGTGCGCAACAGTTGCAACGCCACTAAGTTGCTGAATAAAGTTCAGCAAGGTGCGTTCGCCAGTCAAAAGCTCATGAGTGGTGCCGTCAAGTTCAGCAATCAAGTCGCCCTTCTTAACAACGTCGCCATCCTTCTTGTGCAGAGTGACCTTGGCGTTTGCCTTCATTTCCTGGAACACCAGTTCGATAATGGGGAGACCCGCAACCACACCGTCCTCCTTGGCAATCAAGCGAGCGTGCTGCTTCTGGTCAGCAGGAATGGTCCACATGCTGGTAACGTCGCCAGTGCGAACATCTTCGGCCAAGGCCAGACGGATCATGGTCAAAGCATCTTCTTTCGGAAAAATCGGAGTGGAATTATCACCGTACATATTATAACCTTCGGTTAGTAATGAGTGATGAGCAATGAGTTTTGAGCTAATAGTTTCGCGACTTCGTCGCCATTTATTGAGCTCAAAAGGCGAAGCCCGGCCTCATGTCTCAAAGTGGGCGCAGCGAACGACCTCATGGCTACTGGGCGCCCTTTCCTGTTAAAACAACATAAACGGTTCTTACGAGAATCTGAAAATCCAACAGCAGGCTCATGTTCTCGTAGTAATACATATCGTACTGCAACTTGATCTTCACGTCCTCGGTGCTGGTATCATAATGATGGCACACCTGAGCCCAGCCGGTAAGGCCCGGTTTCATCTTGAGGCGACTGATATAGAACGGAATTTCTTCGCGAAGCTTGGCAATGAACACGGCACGTTCCGGACGCGGCCCCACCATGCTCATGTCACCCTTGAGTACACAAAGTATCTGGGGGAGCTCATCGATACGGGTCTTACGCAGGAACTTGCCCACCTTCGTAATGCGGGGGTCATCCTTGGTGGCCCACTGGGCACCGAACTTTTCGGCATCGGTTCGCATGGTCCTGAACTTGTAGACCATAAACGGCTTACCGTACAGGCCTATGCGTTCCTGTGAATAGAAAATAGGGCCGTGATCTTCGAGCTTTACTGCAATGGCTGCAAACAGGCACACCGGCAAGGAGCAAAGTCCGAGGAACGCGCCAAAGCCCACATCGATAAAGCGTTTAATACGAACCTGCCATGGAGGCATGGTAAAGGCGAACAGCTCCTGAAGTTCAAAACCGTAAACCAAGTTGGCCTTAAAGCGACCATTCACCACGTTGTACAGTTCTGGCACGATGTAGATGTGCAAGGCCAATTCGCAAATCCACACCAGCACACGCATGATTTCCTGCGGGGAATTGCTGTCGTGAGCTATGATGATTCCGGTAATTTTGTAATCCTTGACCAGCTGCGGAAGGTCGGCATACTTGCCAAGAACAGGCACTCCGGCAAACTCGTGCTCCATGACCTGGAATCGTTCGTCCACAAAGCCCACCACGCGCTGTCCACGTTCGGGAGTCTTGGCCAAGGCTTCGGCAATCTTTCGACCGGCCTCGGTGGCCCCCAGCACCAGAATATTGTTGGCACCATAACCGTGACGCAGCAAGCCGCGCAGGCAGCCGTAGATGAACATTCTAAAAGACACCACCAGGAACAAGGCAAAGCCGCCATAAATGAAAATCCACGGGAACCTGGAGCCGTAGAGGTAGCCATTTCCCAGAGGTTCATTAGAAAACACCTTGCCAATAAATTCGGCACCGAACAAGCACACGATGATAAAGACGACGCCAATAGCCACGGCTCGCAGCACCCTCAATATCTGATGGGTCCTAGACATCAACAGCCAAGAGCGGTATAGACCAGCGCATGTGAACAGAATAAGCCACCCCACATTCAACACCAGGCCCATGTGGTAATAATCCGCAAAGGACTTGGTGGGGTCAAACTTATCTACAATCCAGCCGCTGTGGAACTGAACCCAAAAGGCCAGTCCAAAGCAAATGGACAGCACCACGAAATCCGAAAGGACGACGAGAATGCGTTCCAATGTGGTAGCACGAATCATAACAATACCCTAAACCAGCGAGGGCCAGTCGGCAACCACCGACAGGCCTTTGCAAATCACTTATGCCAAGAAGCGAATCACCTGGCTCTTTTCCACGATTTCCGGCAGGGCATCGATGGCGTCAACGGCCTTGGAGGCCTTGCAGTCCAGAGTCTTTTCGGTGATGACAACGACAGAAACCTTACCCGGGTCGTTGACGTTCTTCTGAATGATGGTTTCGATAGAGATGTTGTTCTCGGCCAGGATACTGGTAATCTTTGCAAGCACACCGCAGGCGTCACGGGAGGTGAAGCGCAGGTAGTAGCGGGCGCTGGTTTCGGAAATGGGAATCAGGGTCGCAGAATTTTCAACGTTGAACCAGCCCATGGGCAGAGCCTTGCGAGAACCGCAATCGGTGGAGCGGGCCAGGGAAACCAGGTCGGCTACAACGGCAGAAGCGGTAGGCAGGCGGCCAGCACCTGCACCAGTCTGGAGAGTTTCGCCCAGGTTGTCGCACTGCAGGTAGACGGCGTTCAGAACGCGGTTTACGCTGGAGAGCTGGTGATCCATGGGAACCAGGCAGGGATGGACGCGGGCGTCAACACGGTCACCTTCGCGACGGTAGATACCCAGAAGCTTAACGCAGCAGCCAAGTTCCTTGGCGATGGCGATATCCTGGGCGGTAATCTTGGAAATACCGGTAACGTGGATCTTTTCGAAGTCTACGCGATGGCCGCTGCAGAGAGAAGCGAGAAGAGCAGTCTTGTGGGCGGAGTCGATACCTTCGATATCGAAGGTGGGGTCCGCTTCGGCAAAGCCCAGGCGCTGAGCATCCTTGAGGACAACGTCGAAGTCCAGGCCTTCTTCAGCCATGCGGGAAAGGATGTAGTTACAGGTACCGTTGATGATGCAGCTGAGGTTTTCGACGGTAGAGCCCAGCAAGCCTTCCTGGAGGCTACGGATAATAGGAATGCCACCGCCAACGGCAGCTTCGAACAGAACATGCAGCCCCTTGGATGCAGCCAAGGGGAAGATTTCGTGGCCGTACTTAGCGAGGAGCGCCTTGTTTGCGGTAACCACGTGCTTGCCACTTTCGAGAGCGGCAAGAATCCACTTGCGGGGCATGTTGTAGCCACCGGCAAGTTCCACCAGCACGTCAATATCGTTAGAAGCAATCATTTCGTCTGCGTTGGTAGAGGTCTTGTAGCCCTTAGCCTTGAAAGGAGCCACTTCTTCGTCGGACTTGGCGCAAATGCAGGCCAATTCCATTTCCACACCAAGCTTTTCCCTGTATTCGGCAATTTTCTGTTCCAGGATCTGAATAACACCGCCACCGACGGTACCTGTACCAATAAGACCAATACGCAACATATAGCGTCTCCATATTAAAATTATACGTCAAAAACATAGAAAAAAACGCCCCTTCCATCTGCAGGTCTCCCAAAGTTATAACCCAAATCACATATCGCAAGCCTCAGACAAAACATTGTTGCAAGTAAAAGAAAAGTTTCTATATTTTTACCCATGGAACAGCAATCCGTAAATCCAGCCATTGGCTCCATCCTTGACGAGCAAAAGTTAAAGAACATTGTCTATCCGGCACGTTTGTTCAGAGCGCGCCTGAACGAGGAGTTTTTAAGAGCCAATCGCACGTGCAGGCCCTTCCTCTACATCAAGATTTACGCACACCAATACGATTTCTTTGGCTGGGGTAGCCCAAACACTACGGTGGAAAACACCTGGCGCATCAGCATCCTCACCATGTTCTCCCATCTTCGCTTCATTGACGTCCTGGGATTCTTGCCAGACGGTAACGGTATCGGCATGATCCTGCTGAACTCCGACATGAGCAAGCTGGAGTCCATCCGCAAGGAAATCCTGCACAAGCTTAATGACGCTGGCCTTATCCAGTCCCTGCGAATCAAGCCCAAGCGCCCCATTTTCGAAGCGTTCCTCTACATGGGTCAGCAGGAAAAGGATAACCTGGAAATGCAGGCCAAGATTGACGAATTCAACAGCACCAACGGAAGTTTCTTCTCCCTGTCACGCTTGAATCTGGACCAGATTTGGCGCCACCCACACAAGATTCGTTTCCGCCACATAGTGAAGCGCGTTGTCGACGTGGTCTGCACCAGCATCGCCATCGTCCTCTGCTCCCCCATCCTCCTGTTCTGTGCCGCAGCGGTAAAGATCAGCGATCCCAAGGGCCCTGTCATCTTTAAGCAGACTCGCGTAGGCAAGAACGGCAAGCTGTTTACCATGTACAAGTTCCGCAGCATGTACATGGACGCCGAAGAACGCAAAAAGGAACTCATGGCTCAGAACGAGACCGGCGGCAAGACCTTCAAGATGAAGAACGACCCCCGCATCTATCCCTTCGGTCGAATTCTTCGCAAGTTCAGCCTGGATGAACTGCCCCAGTTCTTCAACATCATCAAGGGCGACATGTCTATCGTAGGCCCCCGTCCGCCCATTCCCTCCGAAGTAGCGGAATACGAACCCTGGCACAGAATGCGCCTGTCCGTTACCCCGGGCCTCACCTGCATCTGGCAGGTCAGCGGTCGCAGCAACATCAGCTTCGAGGGCCAGATGCGTCTGGACAACGACTACATCCGCCGAGACGGCAAGCTGGGCGACGACATGAAGCTGATCTTCAAGACATTCAAGGTTGTGTTCAAGGGCGAAGGCGCTTACTAAAATTCACCGCAGAAACATTTACAGGTGGTAAATCGACTTTAACGGGTCCGTTTACCACCTTTTTGATTTTACCTCCCCGAGGACCTCGTACAATTCATTTTATAAATTTGCTCCGTATGGGTTAAACGTAAACAAGGAGTTTTGTTCCGTGAACAAGTTGATTATTCCTACAGCGCTGGCCTCTGCCATATTGGCATCCGCAGCCACCATCAACGTGGATCCCACCGATACCAAGCAAAAAATTTTGGGCTTTGGCGGCGGCAGCGTCTATTACCAGGGCTGGATCATGGGCATGTCCGAGGAGAAGCAGCAGGACCTGTTCGACACGGCCTTCACCGGGTTGAACCTTTCCCTTTTGCGAATGGGCAACTGGCTCCAGAGCGACGCGGCCCTGGCAAATTCCACAGACAGTCTTTCCGCAGACATCAAGATCGTGAGCGAGGCCAAAAAGCGCCTAGGCAACCATCTTAAGATCGAGATGTCCAGCTGGTCCGCACCCGCCAAGCTGAAACCGAGCAACAGCGTCAACGGCAACGCGGGCAGCACCAAGTCCGACAACACGCTGAGCAAGGCCTCTGGCGACGCCTACGGCGCCTACGCCTACACGGCATTCGCCAACTGGTGGAAACAGAGCCTGCAGGCATACAGCGCAGCAGGTATCGTTCCTGACTACATTTCGCTGCAGAACGAGCCGGACATGGAAGCCGACTACGCAGAGACCTTGTTCGAGCCTTCCGAGACAAACGAGGTGGCTGGCTACAAGCAGGCCCTGAACGCCGTCTACGACGCCATCCAGACGCTTCCCAGCAAGCCGAAGATTCTCGGTCCGGAACCTCTCGGCATCGGCTACAACAACTTCCAGAAGTACATGACGGCGCTTGACGACAGCAAGCTGGACGGTTACGCCTACCATATTTACCATGCCGGCGACGGCAACGACAACTCCGGCAATAACTACCTGAAACCGGAGAACTTTCGCAAGTCCATGAGCGCCATCGGCACAAGCTACGGCGCAAACAACAAGCCCATTGTCATGACCGAGTTCTGCAACATGCTGGACAAGACCCGCGAAGAGGACATGGTGGGCCTCGCCCACATCATGCAGGTGGGCTTCACCGACGGCAGGCTGGCGGGCTACATCGCCTGGGAACTGTTCTGGGGCGAAGGCCGCGGCCAGCTGATTGGCGTCTGTGCCAAGGGATGGGGCGGCTGCTCCAAGGATTCCGTGGTCATCGGCCCGGAATACCACGCCATGCGCCACTACTCCAAGTTCGTGAATCCGGGCTGGAAGGTGGTTTCCGCAACCACCGCCGAGGCGGACCTGAAGACGGTCGCCTTCGCCAGCGCCTCCGGCGATTCCATTTCCGTTGTCGTCACCAACACCGGCAGCACCGCCATCAAGCTGAGCAACCCGGGGATTTCCGGCATGGGTCTTATCACAGCGGTCCAGTCCAAGGAAAACGGCCTCAAGAGCAAGAATATCACACTATCCTCCTGCACCATGCTTCCGGCAAAGTCCATCACCACCCTCGTCTACAAGAAGGGTGCAGGTTCCGCCGTGGCCTCCACCTGCATCGACGAGACTACCGACGCAAGCTACGTGGAACCGGTAATCACCCCGTCCGCAGACGTGGTCATCGTGGACTACTCCAAGACCAGCGACGTTTCCACCTGGCAGGCCATGAGCGACGATCTGGGGGCAGTCTCCTACGTGGCAGGCGCACTTGACGGAGTCTCCGGCTACGCAAGCGTACCCCTGGCGGGCTGCGAGCAGGCGGAGTGCGGCTACAAGAGCCAGCTGTTCAACATCAGCGACGAGGCTGCGGCTGGGCTCGCCAGCTGCTCCGAGCTTGTCGTCACCATGCGCAGTGCAGGTAACGGCAACGCCTACGTGAACGTGGGCGGTGCCGCAGGCGCCAGCTGGGTCGACTACCAGTACAGCAGGCCAGCCAGCGCCAGCGCCTGGAGCGAGACCACCGTGGACCTGGAAAAGGAAGGCCAGAACGGTTCCACCGCCCTCACCTTCAACAGCGACGCCAAGGGCATCTACATCGCAAAGATCGTGGCCACCGGCTGCAAGTCCAGCGCCATCCACCCCAACCGCAAGTTCACCGCAGGTGACCAGCACATGACAGCCAAGGTCTTCGACCTGAACGGCAACCTCCTCTGGAGCGGCGTCAAGAACCAGGCTATCGACGCAGACGGCAACCTCAAGCTCGACATCCACCAGGGCATGTACCTGTTAAGGACAAGGGCAGGCACCGTAAAGGCCATCAAGAAGTAGCCCTCGCAGGCATCCCGGGACCTCCCCGGAGAATATAAGGAAAGGACCGCCGGCAGCGGTCCTTTTCCTGTTTATGCGAGCGTCCTTATGAGCACGTCCTTATGAGCGCCCCTATGAGCGGCCCCAAAGCTATGCTTCTTCCAAGGCTTCCTTGTATTCGTCCACGGTAGCGATATATTCGTCAATCATGTCGTCCTTGGAGTCCAGGTGAGCAAGGATCTGTTCCAGGTGCTCCTTCTGGAATACGGCCTTCAACTGGCGTGAAGCGTGACCGCGGTAGCCCCATTCCTTGAGGATTTCGTCGGTTACTACGAAGGAGTCGTTCATGGACACAAAGCGCATGGGGCCGTAAACGGCGTAGTTGTGTTCCATCTGCATGCATTCCGGTTCCTGAAGTTCCGGATTTGCCATGAAGCGCTGGATGTGGCGGGTACGAACGTCCTTGATCTTGTCTACGCGCATGTAGCCCATGATCAGATTCTTGTTGCGCATTTCGGAATCGCTAAGACCTTCGTAGCGGGTGCCGAACAGAATGTAGCGGCTCTTGGCCTTTAGGATGGCGTTGATGGCCTTTACATTGTAGCAGCTCATAAGACCGTAGGTGCTGGTCTCATAGTTGGGTTCATAAAGGAAACCCTTTCCATTTTCGTTCAACTGGTCGCGGACAGGCATTTCGGACTGATGGCTAGTTTCTACATAGAGCAAGCTGCCAGCGGTGTTGCCGCGGTAGTCCTGCCAACCATCAAGATTGATCTGAGTTTTAGGCATTTTTCATTCCACTCTTATAAGTTAAACTTAGACAGCCCCGAACCACCGCCCGGAGTCGTCCCTAATTATAAAAGATACAAGCGGACCGTGTATACCGGTTCGTTGTTTTTCCACGTAGCAAAATACAATTTACAGACTAAAAAGTCAACGACTCTGCCGAAATATCGCGCATTCCAAAGAGAAATGCGCCTTTTTCGAAGAATTTCGCCGTATCCGTGGTCAGAAAACGGGTTTTTCCACTTTTTGTAAGGTTACATTCTATTTCCGGATGGCGAGTCAGGTAGTCCACCGTCTTGGCCGCCACGATATCACCCTGGAATACCAGCCTCACATTCAGGGGCAGTGCCCGGCGAAGGGCTTTTTCCAACAGGGGGTAATGGGTGCAGGCCAGGAGGATGGTGTCAATCTCCGGGTCCTCCTTGAGCAAGGCGTCCATTTCCTTTTGGACAAAGTAATAGGCACCTTCGGAACCCCCTTCGCCGCACTCCACCAGGGGCACCCACATGGGGCAGGCATGCTGCGTCACCTTGAGACCCGGGTAGAAATGGCCAATCTCCATAAGGTAGCTTCCAGAAGAAACCGTCCCCTGGGTGGCAAAGATGCCGATGTGGCCCGTCTTGCTGTAAATGCCGATTTCCTCGGCGGTGGGTCGAATGATTCCAAGAACCCGGCGGCCGGGGTATTCCGAAGGCAGCACCTGTTGCTGAATACCGCGCAAGGCCCTTGCCGATGCGGTGTTGCAGGCAAGAATAACCAGGGGGCACCCCCTAGAAAACAGCTCCCTTACGCACTGCAGCGTATAACGGTAGATGGTCTCGTAGCTGCGGGATCCATAGGGCGCGCGGGCATTGTCCCCCATGTACAGGTAGTCGTACTGGGGCAGGGACTTCTGCAGTTCCCTGAGAATGGTCAAGCCGCCGAAGCCGGAATCAAAGACTCCTATCATCGGCTATAGACCTTCCTTCGCATCTACCATCTGCTGGCGAACCATGGTAGCCAAGTCACGCTTAGGATCAATGTTCGTATTTTCCTCAAGGAGCTTTTTCACGTCGACGGGTTCCAAAAGGCGCACCTTCACCTTGCAGGGCTTGGTGTCCTTGCGGGATTCCCATACGGCAGCGGAACCGCTGATAACCAGGGGCAGCACGATGCCGTTGTTTTCGTAGGCAAAGCGGAAGGCGCCGCTCTTAAAGGGGCCGATCTGACCATTCTTGCTGCGAGTGCCCTCGGGGAAGATAAAGATGCGGGGAGTCTTTCCACTTTCGGCCATGGCCTCGCGAACAGCGGCGGCGGCACCGCCCTTCTTGCGGTCCACCAGAATGCAGCCAATGCGGTGCATCCAGAAATTCAAGAAGGGAATGCGGCCAAGGGACTTCTTCGCCACAAAGCCGATGGTTCTTTCAATGGCCAGGAACACGATGGGAATATCGGCGAAGGAGCCGTGGTTACCCACCACGAAAACGGGGCGCTTCCAGTCCACCTTGCCCAGCACCGCCTGATTTTCGATGGTCAGGTCCACGCGGAGCATCTTCATGCAAAAGGCGGCGAAGCGCTGGATGGTGCGGTCAATCCACGCGTCCAGATTTTTTCCATATTGCAACTTCGCAATGGGCGCCCTTACCACCTGGTAGCCCATGTAGGCCAGCACGTAGAGACCGATAAAAAGCTTAAAAAAGAACAGCGGCATATAGAAATCCGAATAAGGTTTTTCCCTGGGCAAGAAACGGGAACGCCGCAAATGGCGAAGCCGCCCCTTCCAAAATCTACGCTTGCAATATAGTAAAACGAGAAATGCCTCCGCGCGGGTAACCCCCACATAGTACAACCTACGTTCCTCATCCAATTGCCGCTTTCGCTGGGCCCTGCTGCCCAGGCACTCCCCGGGCGTCAGCTTTTCCGAGAGCCCCGCATAGTAAACCACCGCGTACTGCAGCCCCTTCGAAGCGTGAACCGTCTCCACATGCACCCCGTTCTCTACGCTTTCATCCTCGCCATCTACGCTTTCGCCGTACACAGGAATCCCATAATCCCTTAGCGCCTCCTCGTAGTACAGCCTCTGGCGATTGTACCGTACGAGAATGGCGAAGTTTTTCCATTCCAGGTCATAGCCCAGCCGCAGCTCCTTGATGCTGGCCACCACCTTCACCATTTCTTCCAGGGGGTTCTCCGAAGTCCAGACTTCGGGCCTGCGGTTTTCCCGGTACAGGGGATTCCCCCCGGAGCCCCTGGCATTGCCGGCCCGCAGCACCTTGCGCAAGTGAATAGGCTTGTTTTCGAAAATATCGTTTGCCAGGTGCAGGATATTGGGAACGGAGCGGTAGTTCCACTCCAGGCGAATCAGGGTGCTCTGCCTAAAGTCGTCGCAAAAGCGGTTGATGTTCCCGATGTCGGCACCGCGAAACCCGTAAATGGCCTGGTCGTCATCCCCCACCACAAAAAGCGAGGGCCTATCACCCAGCAGATTCTTCACCAGCCGATACTGGGTGGGGTTGATGTCCTGGTACTCGTCCACAAGAATCTCGTGCCACTGCTCCTGAAAGAAATTCCGCGCAAAGTCAAACTCCTCCAGCAGGCGAATGGCCAGGTAGATAAGATCCTCGAAGACCACCAGGCCCGTCTGCAAAACCTCCTTGCGCAAGGGTTCCAACTTGACAAGAACCGAGGCACCGTAACCATCGGCAAACAAGTTCTCCCTGGAGAACTTCCCCGACTTCAGCTTCACCTTCGAAAGTTTCTGCAAAAAATCCTTGTCGGCGGATTCCGTAGGCACGGGCGTCTTTTGAAACCCCAGGATTTCGTAGGCGAACCTTTCCACGGTCCGGCCACCGCTACTGCAGGGGACCTTGCTCCTCAGCATAAACAACGCCAAGGAATGAAAGGTACTCAGCCGCACGCCCGCATCGGGGAACAGTTTCTGTACGCGTTCCCGCATTTCCGCAGCCGCCTTGGCGGTAAAGGTCAGGGCCAGAATTTTTTCCGACGGGACACCACAAAGAATCCGGTACTGGATTCGCTTGGTCAGCACCGAAGTTTTTCCCGAGCCGGCCCCAGCCAAAATCAAAAGTTGAGCACCTGCACCATGATCATGCAACACTGCAGCTCTCTGGTCCGAATTCAGACCAGCCAAGATGCTTTCGGCATCCATAAAGCCTCGTATGGAATGGCAGCACTATACCAGCCGGTTTTAAAAGGCGCCGCCGCAATCTATAAAAGGAGGGATTTTCGCTACCCTACCACTCGCGTTTTATCAAGCCTCTTTCTTGGACTTTGGCGCACCGCCATCCAACAGGAAGACAAAGGCGCCAAAAAGGCTCAGCACCAGGCTCACAAAGTAAGCCAGCAACTGGATGACCACCGATTCCAGGCTTGCAACCCCCGCCCTTGCAAACAGGGACTGGGCCAGCAGTTCTCTGGGGCCGAACCCGCCGATAGAAATTGGCAGGGCGCTGATGATGGCCACCAGGGGAATGTAGTAGAAGTACCAGGAGATGCTCAAGTCCACGCCCACGGCGATACCGCAGAAGTAGTGGACAAAAATTCGAAGGGCCTGGGTCACCGCCGAAAGGCAGCTGATGGACACCCAAAGCTTAAGGGACCTAAAGTTCTGGAACCGCTTGAACATGTGAAGCAGGCGTTCATTCACCTTGTCCGGGAAAATCTTCGCCATCAAGCCGAAAAGCAGGTTTCCGAGGCGGCGGCTGAAAAGTGATGCGAACAGGCTGCAAAAGCCGATAAATATCCACAGCGACGGCACCATAAAGGCCCGCTGCGCCTCGTCGTGCATAAAGAACAAAAGGCCCATGGCAAGCGCAAACAAAGTAATAAAGAACAGACCAAAGAGCCTATCGAAAATCGTAGCCGTAAGGCCTGCGCCCACCGTGTCCTGACCACCCTGCATGCGGATGTCATAAATTTTCTTGGCATCGCCGCCTACGTTTCCCGGCATAAAGTTGTTGAAGAACAAGCCCACGTGGTAAAGCTTGAGCAGATGGCCGTACCCCAGATGCACCCCCTGCTTTTCCAGCAAAAGTTTCCACTGGAGACAGGCGGTAAAGTTAGAGACCGCAAGGCACAGCAGGGCAAGCACCAGGGGCAGCACGCTATCCGCCGTGAACAGGTGATACAGGTCGTCAATGCTCCAGTCAGGAGCCATCACAATGTTACGGTACACAAAGTAGGCAGGGACAAGAGTCACCACCAGCTTAAGGCAAAATACGAGGAAGGACTTCAGCTGCTTATTCATCTACAACCTGGTCCACCTGATGTTCAATCACCACATCTTGCAAAAGGTTCAGCGTCTGCTCCGCCGCCACATCCCAGCGGAATTCGTCAGCATAGGACTTGGCCGCTGTCTCCAGGCGGGTGCGCAGGTCGTCGTCGCTGTAAATGCGATCCATCTCGAAGGCGCAGGCAGCCGTATCGCCAGCCTGGAACAGCAGGCCGGTCTCACCGTTGCGAACGCTATCCCTTAAGCCGGGAACGTCACAAGCGATCGTAGTCGTGCCAAGTTTTGCCGCCTCCACCACGGTAAGGCCCCAGCCTTCCTTGAAACTGGTCTGCAAAAGCGCAGTGGCGTTTTTCAAAAGGGCCCGTTTACGAGCCGCCGAAACAAAGCCCAGCAGTTCCACGCGGTCCGTCAGATGACGCACTTCCAACCAGGCGGGAATCTTCTTCAGCAGCGGACCGTCGCCGGCCACCACCAGCTTTACATCCTGATGCTGTTCCGCAAATTCCGCGAAAGCCTCCAGGGCAGTCCAGATTCCCTTGTAGCGGTGCACGCGAGAAAGCCACAGGAAGTAAGGCGAGCCGATGTTGGATTCCTCCACACCCTCGGTGCAGTCCTCCACGGCGCAGTCATCGGAACCGTTGTAGATTACAGAGACTCGATCCTCGCCTACGCCGATTTCACACAGCTCGCGCCTGGTGCTGGGGCTCACCACCACAAAGGGCTCCTTGCGATAGAACCAGGGGATGATCCGCTCAAAGAACCATACGCCCAGGGCCACCGGGAACACCGCCTCGTGGAAAATGGAGCCCCGCCACAAATGGTGCATCTGCACAAGAACGGGTTTCTTCTGCAGGTAAGGCGTAAACAGCGGAAGCTTGTTCAAGTCCTCCACCACCACATCAAAGCGGAACTCCTTGTCCAGCTTGCGGATATTTGCCGCAACGGTCAACTGGAAAAACAGGTCGCCGCCCTTGCGAACCACCTGGATTCCATCCACCACCTCCCGAGGCTTCGCGCCGGCAAAGGATGTGGTGAACAGCACCACCTGATGGCCCATCTGGGCTATCAGCGAGAAAATACGATGCAAATGCTTTTCGGCACCGCCCGCGGCGGGGTGCATTCGATCGCGATAATTTACAACAAGAATTTTCAACGTCTACGACTTAGGGCTTACGACCCAAGACTCCAATGCAAAGCTGAGTGTAATGCATAATCGGATGCGTAGCCAGGGAATCCAGGATGGAATCCTTCAGCTTCTGGTAGGCCGTCCCATGCAGCGGGTACTTGGGCAGTTCGACGCCCACCTTGAAACCCACCTCGCGAACCATGCGATAGTACAGGTTGGGACGCATCCAGTCACCGTATGTATAAACGTTTTCGAAACCCGCATCGTTCATCAGCTTCTTAAGCTGGGGCATGGTGAACTGGGTTTCCCAGCCGGCGAACCACTTGTCCATGGCAATCAGGATATGCTTGATGATGGTATAGGGATGTACGGTCTGGGGAACATCGCAAAGGCAATGGCCACCATGCTTGAGGATGCGGTAATTTTCCTGGATCAGGGGCAGCGGATTGGTAAAGTGTTCCGCAAGACCCTGGTGAAAGACCAGGTCAAAGGTGCAGTCGGGAAAGGGGGACTTGAAGGCATCGCCACGAACCAGGTGGAGATTCTCGATATGGTCCCTTTCCTTGAGAGCGTTCACAATCTTTAGGCTGTTGTCGGCAAAGTCCAGCACATAGACTTCTGCGCCCAGGCGGGCAAGCTCTGCGCTGTCGCGACCGGTTCCGGCGCCCACCTCGAGAATCTTCATCCCCTTAAGGTCGAAGTTCTTCTTGATAGCCTCCAAAACCGACGGGGACGAGGGGTAAACCTTGTCCATATCGTTCTTTTTTTGCCAAAACTTGTTCCAAACGGATTGATCGGGCTCTTTTATTGACATAGCGGGCAAAATATACGAATTCTTGGTGACGTTGACAAAAGGCTTAAGCGTCAACGATTGTATAAGGGGCCCCCATTCTTTTCACAAACCCGCCACACAATTTGTCATAAAACTATGAATTTTATAAATTTTATGACACAATTTAAAGAATAGTCATATTTAAATGACAAAACTACCTATTTCAAAAGAAGAAATTAACAACCTGAGGCGAAATTATGCTCTCGAATTGTAAAATTTTACACTATTGGCACGCAACTTGCTTTAAAAAAAGCGATATTAAAGGAGTAAGGTTCTAAAATGCATATTGATTCTACAGATACTACTCTTAAGAGATACCTAGAAGACATTCGTCGTACCGCACCTCTCTCCCGCGAAGAAGAACAGATTCTTTTCCAAAAGGCAAAGGAGGGCGACAAGATCGCCCGCAAGAAGCTTATTTCCGCAAACATGCGTTTCGTTTTGAAGGTCGCCATCCAGTACCGCGGCTGCCCCATCCCGCTGCCGGACCTGGTCAGCGAAGGCGCCATGGGCCTCGTCCGCGCCATCGAATCCTTCGAACATACCCGCGGTCTTAAGTTCATTTCCTACGGCGTTTGGTGGATCAAGGCTTATATCACC
Source organism: Fibrobacter sp. (assembly GCA_045597545.1). Classification (GTDB taxonomy): domain Bacteria; phylum Fibrobacterota; class Fibrobacteria; order Fibrobacterales; family Fibrobacteraceae; genus Fibrobacter. The sequence continues at coordinate 3,278 of JAZLKH010000096.1, read as the reverse complement.
CGCGCCATCAACGAGCAGGGCAACCTGATTCGTCTTCCCGCAAACCAGCACCTCCGCGTACGCAAGGCTTTGCACGAACAGTCCCGCGGTAAGGAAATCAACGAAGAAATCCGCGAACTCATCCAAATCGGTCAGCGCGGCGTTTCCTTCGACAGCCCCCTAAAGGCAGACTCCAAGGCAACCTACGCCGAAGTGCTCCCCGACGGCGGCGCTTCCAACCCCGAAGCAGAATCCGAAATCCAGAGCGTCGAAGCCCTCGCTCGCGACCTCATGGAACAGCTGCCGGAACGCGAAGCCAAGGTGATCACCGGCATCTTCGGCATCAACCAGGAAGCCCCGCAGACTCTGCGCGAAGTGGGCGAATCCATGAACATCTCCCACGAACGCGTACGTCAGCTGCGCGACCAGGCCCTGCGTCGCATCCGCAAGTACAACAGCAAGGAATTCCTCCAGGAAAAGAAGGACGCGTTCCTCGCCGCGATCAACAAATAAGCCATACGGCGAGAGGTACAGTCGAGTTTATTCGACCATGACCGAGGTAAAGCACCAATAGACAACAGCTCTTATCGATTCAAATTTTAAGCACCCCGTTTTTACGAGGTGCTTTTTTGCAAGGTTCGTCGGGAACGCGGCTTTTGGATCACAGCGGTTTCGCAGCGGACATAATGTCCGTAACAACGTCATCCATAAAGACCCAGCCACGCCCAACCAATTTCAAGACGACTCCTTCGGCGGACTCCTCCCGAGCAAGAAAACCCTTATCCAGCCACTTGGCGTAGGCACACTCCCCAACGGAGAACCCCATCCTAGAAAGTTCGTCCAGCCTAAGCCCCGAGCTTTGCCGCAGCGACAGCCACACCAATTCCGCCACCAGGTCATCCTTATCCAAGGCGTCCACATTCAGGTCGCCTTCCCTGGCGCAGGCATTTACATAGTCTCGCCAACGCGGATACATTTCCGGCGCGTAGAACCGCCGGTTTCCAACGAAACTGTGGGCACCGGGGCCGAAGCCCGCATACTCTCCGCGATTCCAGTAGTTGCGGTTATGAACACTTTCGAAGCCGGGCTTTGCGAAGTTCGACACCTCGTAGCGTTCAAAGCCCTTACCCTTAAGCAACTCCACGCCGCCCAGGTACATATCCTCGTACAGGTCCTCGTCGACCTCAAGCAAGCCCTTGGAGACGCGCTGACCAAGAACCGTTCTCGGCGAAACAGCCAAACCGTAAAAGCTGATGTGGCTCAGGGGAAAGTCAGAAAGCCGATCCACATCCCTCAAGAACGCGCTCACTGTCTGCGTAGGCAAATCGAACATCAAGTCCCCGGACACCCGTAGACCGGGAACAGAGGTAAGCAGCGACAACGCATTCAGACCACAATCAACAGAATGGGCGCGGCCAATAACCTTGAGCAGGTCGTCATCGAACGCCTGCAAGCCTAGGCTGACGCGGTTCACGCCCAAATCCATGGCCGCGGACAAGGACTCTTCGTTGGTGGACTCCGGATTGAACTCCATGGAGACCTCCCTCAAGGACTTCACCTGCACCCCGACATCCTCGAGGCACCGAAAAATTTGGCGCAGGCAATCGGGCGGCAGAATCGAGGGAGTCCCGCCGCCAAGGTACAGCGTTTCCGCCGTCTTCAGCAACCCGGGGTGACTTTCGTCGAACAGACGGATCTCCCGGCACAGCAGGTCCACGTACTCTTGGTACAACCTGGAATGGGCAGGCATCACCCTAAAGTCGCAGTAATCGCAGACTTTGGCGCAAAACGGGACGTGAATGTATACGCAAAACAATTTTTTACAACAAATTGGAATAAGGGTTATTGTCTTTTTTTAAAAATTTAGATTATATCAAGGACATGGACAACGAAGAAAAAAAAGATTGGAGGAAAAAGTTTAAGAAGCGGCTGCCGCTCCTTATCTTTTTGACGTTGTCGACCATAATCTTCTTTTTGGCCTCGACACTGCTTCTGGACGACTCCTACAAGGATATCATCCTCATTGCCATGATCTGGGCGTTACCCTTATTCATTCACTAGCGTATGGCACTAACAAGACAGACAGAACGAAAATTCAGGGCGGTATGCTACTACGCCTTCAGCTGGATCGTTTGTGCCGTAGGCATATCGATTTTCCAGGACTACAGCTGTACAAGCCACATCAACGTGTTCGACCAGCTGTTCATGCTACAGTTCGCCCTTTTCATGGGATTCTCCCACGGCATCTACGACATCCTTATACTGAGAGACGAGATGGACTGCCGACCAGTCTGGCAAGCCATACTCATCCGATCCGTCTACTTCGTCTCGGCCATCAGCGCGAACCTGATTCTGTGCATCTTGCTGCAGAAAGTCAAGGCCGGCGAGGGCCTGTTCAACGAGGACGGCTTCCGCAGCGTACTGGACCTGTTCAAGCAGACTCCCTTCCAGGTACAGCTGGTGGAATTTTTCGTCGTAGGCTACCTGATTACCTTTATCCGTTCCGTACACAAGAAGTTCGGCAAACGGGTATTCTGGAACACGCTGCTGGGCAAGTCCCAGTCACCGACCGAAGAGGACCTGGTGTTCATGTTCATCGACCTAAAGTCCTCCACCACCATCTGCGAGGAACTGGGCAACGTCAGGTACAGCAGCTTTATGAAGGATTACTACAAGCTGCTCTCCAACTGCTGCGAAGAGAACCACGGCGAAATCTACCAGTTCGCAGGGGACGGAGCGTACATCACCTGGAAAATCCAGAACTGCAAGCGCAAGGCCCGCCCCCTGGATCTGTACTTCGACTTCAAGGAATGCCTGTTCCGCACCCAGAAGAAGTTCATGAGGCGCTACGGAATCGTCCCCGACTTCAAGGCGGCGGTCCACTGCGGCAAGGTTGTGGCTACAGAGGTTGGCAACTTCGGCAGCGAAATGGCCTACCACGGCGATACGCTCAATACCACCGCCCGCATCCAGGCGCTCTGCAGCCGCCTTGGTCAGGATTTCCTGGTTACCGAGGACCTCTTCTCGCACCTGCCTCTACCACTACCCCACGGATTCTTGTGCAGCAAGGCAGGATCTTTCGAACTTCGAGGAAAAAAGAACGCAATTTTGATTTTTTCTTTGCAAACCCCCTTGACAGACTTCAAGAATTAAGCTAATATTGGGTCACCTCGCGGGAATAGCTCAGTTGGTAGAGCACGACCTTGCCAAGGTCGGGGTCGAGGGTCCGAGTCCCTTTTCCCGCTCTAAAACAAAGAAGACGCTTTTAAGCGTCTTTTTTGTTTTATACTGAGAATTGG